>NZ_JACGBA010000021.1:0-37223 GCF_020137685.1 Campylobacter sp. RM9331 | reverse complement strand
CCATTCTTTTCTATTCTTTACTAAAAAATTAATAAAATACTTATAAAATAAGCATTTTAGCTTATATGTTTTTAGTTATTTTTGGATAGTTTTGGATATTTTTTAGACTTTGTTTAACTTCTTTTCTAATAATTTTAGTCCTTAATTTAGTCCTTAATCATTTTTAAGGACTTAAATTGAACTATTAGGGACTAAAACAATAAAAAAAGGAGCTTATTATGCTAACTGATAGTGAAATCATAAAATTAAAACCAAATGATAAAGTTTATATGAAAAAGGTCGTTGATAATTTATATATTTGTATAACACCTAAAGGTAAAAAATCTTTTGTTTTAATTACATTCATTAATAAAAAAAGAGTTAAAAAGACACTAGGCGAGTTTAGCTCAAGTTTTAGAATAAGAAATGCAATAATGCAAATTGATAGCACACAAGAAAAAATTATTAATGATAAAAATAAAATACCTTTCAAACAAGTATGTTATGATTATATGCAAACTCAAGAAAAGCAAATTAGCGATAAGCAATTACACACATATTATTCACTATTAGATAGATTTATACTTGATAAAGAATTGAGTGACAAAGACATAAAAGAAGTTAGCAAAGCCGATATTATAAAACGCTTTGGAATACTAAAAGATAAAAGTTCAACTGCTAAAAAGCTTTTAAATCTATTAAAACGCATATATTCTTACGCTTGCATGCTTGATTATACTGACAATCACATATTATTTCCTATAAAGCTTGATATGATAGTTCGCTATAAGCCAGTAGAAAATTATCCTACAATAACTAAAGGCGATGATTTAGAATATCTATTCACACTAATTCAAAAAGCAAGACCTATTACAAAATACGCATTAATTTTTAATGCACTTACGGCATTAAGACCTGGCAATGTGAGACTGCTTAAATGGGAATATATAAACGATGATATTTTAGAAATACCTGCCGAACAAATGAAACGCAAAAAGCCGTTTTATCTACCACTTAGCACCCAAGCAAAAAGAGTGCTAGAAATTATGAAGACTATGAAAAATAGTGATTATGTATTTTATAGTGAGAAACAGCAAAATCAAGGTATAAGCGATAATACTATGCGTTCATTTTTGCGTAAAAATGGCATTACAAACGATGAATTCACGCCCCACGGATTTCGTGCAATGTTTAGCACGATAGCTAACGATAATAATTATTCAAGCGAGATTATAGAGCTTTGCCTAGCTCATACGGTAGGAGGAGTTCGTGGCGTGTATGATAGAAGCCATAAGCTAGAAGCTAAGCGTGAGTTAATGCAATGGTGGGGCGATTATTTAGAGAAGTTTATTAAGGATTTTCTATGAATTACGATGAGTGGAATGAAGTAAAAAAGGCGATTAATAATAAAGAAAAAACAAAAATTGTTAAGGTAGGCAAGGTTTATTGGGTTAGTGTTGGTAAAAATATAGGTTGTGAGATTTATGGTAAAGGTTGTGACTTTGTGCGTCCTGTGTTAGTTATAAAAACTTTATTTATTAGTGGCAAAAAGGCATTTTTAGGTGTGCCTTTAAGCTCAAAAACTTACATAAATGATAAATTAAGGTTCGTATTTACTGATAAAAATGGAGTTTTACAATCTGCTTTAATATCTCAAATTAGAATTTATGATAATAAAAGAGTTATAAATAATTCTAATATAAAAATAAATAATGATGATTTTTTAAACATTAAAGAAGTTGCAAAAAACGAATTATTTTAAATTACCCCGGATACTAAGTCCGGGTAGCCGTTGCCGACCTGTCTTCATCTCGTGAAGTATGCAAAAATTATAATATATTGTGGTTAATAAGTAAATTATCCTACTTTTTCACTTTTGCACCTTTCTAGCTTGAATTAGTGCCATTACCTCATCGCGCTTAAAGTAGCATTTATTACCTATGAATTTATAAGTAGGTAATTCTCCATTGCTAGTTTTTTTATAAATTGTTGCCATTGATACGCCGAAAAGTCTGCATAAATCCCTAGTTGTTAATAACTCCGGTAACTCCTTTAAATTACATAAATTCATTTTAAACTCCTTATAGTATTCATTTAATGCTTGTATTCTTTGTTTTTGTGTTGTGTAGCGTTTTTGTTTGCTGTAAATATGCTTAAGTGCTTTTACCTCATTTAGTGGAATATATCTTAAGCCGAAGTTAAATCTAATATAATTTAACTCGTTTTGGTTTAGTAGTTTTAAAATCGTATCATTATCTAAATTAACAATTTTAGCCGTTTCTGATACTGTAAAAAATAATTGTTGCGTTATCATTGTATGTCCCTTTCTTACGCTATCTTGTTTAAGTAGTCTTGTAAATTTTCTTCGCTAACTCTCCAAGTGCCGCCAAATGTGAGTGACTTTGCATTTAATAATCCTAATTGTAAATGTTTATATACTGTTTTGTAGTGCTGTCCTGTAATTTTTGCCACTTCTTTTAATGTGTATGTTTTTTTCATTTTAACCCCTTGCCATATACTCTAAAATTTCAAGCATACATCTATCATCTACTGAATGAAAATCTTGGTTTCGCAAATTTTTTAGCTCTTCGATAAGCGACTCTTCTGACTCTTCTCCACGCAAAATACTGCAAGCTAATATATTATTTAGTGACACGGCACAATCAATAAGCAAAGCTGTGTAATAAAAGCTCTCGTATTTTTCTTGATTGTCTTGTTCGCTTTCGCCTTGCTTTTTGCCTTTTCTTGCTTTGTATTTTGCAGCATTAATTCTGCACCAAGCTAATAAATCTTTTTGCTTATACTTATCATACATTTTATAAATGGTTGCGTCCTTACCACTTCCGTAGTGGGGGCTTTTTGGATTTAGCAATGGATGTAGTTTCATTCTTCATCTCCCCAAACAAAAGTAATATAATCTTGCTCTTTGTTATATTCATCAATGATTTGCTCTATATGTTTTGCTATATCTTTTGAAGTAAAATTTTTTTCTAGCTGGATGTCCTTTTCAATATTAATAGTTCTATTATCACTGCGAAAATATGTTGAAAGCGTTAGACAAGTGTGACTAACCCAAAAAGAAAAATTCTGTATATAATTAGTGCCTAATGCTTCTTTTATTTCTTTGTTTCCTAAAAAAATGAACGACAAAGCAGTGTCTAGTATGTGTATTACATTTGCATAGTTTTTTTGATAAAAACTATATAATTTAAGCTCTAATTCTATTATTTCTTCTAAATCTTTTTTATTAATTAGTTTTACTATTTCTCTCATCTTAAACTCCTTAAAATCTTTAATTCTTTATCTCTTAGTTTGTTTAGGCTGCTAGCTGTGTAGCTAGTGCCTAAGTTTTCGTTATATCTTGCTAAACCAAAACGCTTTATAAAAAGCTCTCTAATGCTTATTTCTAAGCAAAAGATAATTATATTTCTTACATTACCAAGGCAATTCATCAGCTCCACCTTGTTGGTAATTATTGTTTTGATAATTCTGCTGTGGCTGTTGATAATTATTAGCTTGATTTTGTCTTGGTTGTTGCTGATAATTATTGTTTTGATAATTATTTTGTCTTGGTTGCTGATAGTTATTTTGATAACCACCTTGATTGTTATTTTGATTATCTTGCTTATTGTCTAGCATTTCCATATTTTCTATAATCAATACGATTTTACTTCTATTCTGCCCTGTTTGATTATCTACCCATGTTTGCTGTTGTAAATATCCTTCAACTGCTAGTTTTGAGCCTTTATGTAAGTATTGGTTCATTACTTCAGCTGTGCGATTAAATGCTACTATGTCTAAAAACAATGTTTCTTCTATTCTCTCGCCGTTTTGATTATTTCTAATACGACTTGTTGCGATAGTGTTATTTACTATCGCTGTGCCTGTGCTGCTTGAAGTTTTTAGCTCTATATCTTTTGTTAATCTTCCTATGATGATTGTCTTATTCACGCTATCTCCTTAATTCTTATTGTTCTTGTTTCGCTAGTCTTTTTATCACTTTCTAAAATCTCATATCCGTTACGCTCAACTATCGCTTTATAATCAATTGTTTCTCTCGTGCTTATGCTATAAGTTAGCTTTGCTGTAGGTGTTTCGTAAATCGTGCTATCATCAAACTGATAAAAGTAGCTTTTAAGCTCTTTTTCACGCTCCCCTAATGCTTTTAATTGCTTTTGCACTTCGCATAATTCATCTGTTTTTATTAGTGCTTGATAATCAATATTTTTGTATCTATAAGTGCTTTCAAACTCTAGCCATTTGCTTTTAATCTCATCTTGCATTGCTAAATCAGGCTCTATGTTTATAAGTTCAATATCAAGTGTGCCATCGTATTTTGGATATGCGATAGCTAAAAGTGCTTTTTTAGCTACGCTTACCATCATTTGATGCTGTATTTGATACATATATCTTAATGGCACTTCGTTTGAGTTTCTATAAGCGATTAGCCCTAATTCACTCACCTTAATTTCTAATATCTCGCCGTTATCATATCCATCTAAACTCGCAATAAAGCGTCCGTCTTGTTCGTCTTCGCACACCAAAGGCTTAAAATTACGCTTCAAACTAACATTTATAAAATCTCTAACTTTTGGCTCATATTCTACGCCAAGCTCAACTGCAGGTATCCAAGCGATGTCAGGACGCTTTCCACCACCATATCTATAATATGCTTCTTGATAGGCTTTGTGATAACCCACACCAAAAAGCACAGGTGTAATACTCGCACTAAACTTATCTTTGCGATAGTCTAACCATTCTTGTGTATTTTGCTCTAAATTAATTATTTTCATATTAACTCCTTAAATTGTCTAATATTTTGTGTAATTGCTCAGGTTTTGCATTTTCTAAACTTTTAAGTTTTTCGCACTTTAAAATCTGAGTTATTTCTATATTTTGCTCACTTGCTAGTTTTTTTATCTCATCAACTAAAGAGCCTGAAACAATCATTCCAGCTAAACTATCAGGGTCATCTGCACTATCATCAAGACATAATAAAGATGAAACTGCTCTTTTTTTAGCATATGTTGAAGCTGTTCCCCAAATTTGCTCTTTACTCATTCCTTTATGGTTGTAATCAATTTCAGTGATAGCGTTTGTGGTGATTTCTTTATCTGCAATTCTAAAATGTGCTGTTGCTTCTAATAAAATAACTCCTTGTATTTCACATATAACACGCTCTGTAAAGATTACAATTGCTCCTAAATCTTTGCAGGTTTTTTTATAGTTTTCTAAAATAGTTTCTAGTGTTCTATATTCATATTTTGCAAAATGATTTTTAGCATCTTTTTTTACTTTGATTTCTTGCTGCACTATACTTAGTGCTTTTACAATATCACTCATTTAAATCTCCACAATCAATTCCATATTTTTTAGACTTTATCACTCCATCAACTACTCGGTGAGTTGAGCTAGAAAACTCAACCCCTTCTTTATTGCGATAAAATCTACAATCATCACGGCTTTTATCCCTAAAGCCACTACAAAAGTTAGTAAGATTAAATCTTGCTATGTCTGTTAAATAAAAATCACGCATTTTTTAAATACCTTTCATTAAATATCTTTTTTAGTATTTTTTAATCTATCAACTGCAAACTTAAATCTTCTATCTCTTATTATGTTACGATTATCTACATAATATACTAAAGCCGAATAATCTTTTCTATGTCCTGAAATTGCATAATCATAAGTTAAAGTTTTGATTTCTAAACAATTCATATAAATCTCCTTTTTTAATAATATACTTAAAAGTATAGTTAAAAATATCTTAATAATATCTTAAAATATATTTTTTAGTATATTATTTTTAAACTATTGATTTTTTTTATTTATTTCACTATACTAAAAAAGATATTTATAAATTAAGGACTAGCTATGAATACACAACAAGTAAAAGAAGAAAGTAAAATAATCAAAAAAATATTAGATATTGATGTGTTAAGAACATATCTATGCAGAAATGGTTATGCTTGGTGGTCTAGGCATTTTCTTAGTTTGGGTATTAAAGGAGCAAAAGAACCTAGTATTAAGTGTTGGGTAAACGAAGATAAAAATATGGCACCAAAAAGAGAAATGCTTTTTATAATTGCTAAAGAGAATAATGTAGATGTTAGTACATTTTTTAAAGACAGGACAATGTTAAATGATAGCGAGAGAGAAGTATTAGATAGTATATTAAATGAGGCACAAGAATTAGATTTGGAAAGCTCTAAGATTATTTATATCCCTTTTTATAAAGATTTAACTGTTTCAGCTGGAACTGGGATAGAAGTATTTGAAACTGACAAAGTTGATATACCTTTTTTAAAAGATGAGATTATGGCTCATTTGGAAATAAGAAAAGTAAAAGAGCTTAATGAATTAGCACTGTTTCCCATGATAGGAGATAGTATGAAGCCTACAATAAACGAAGGAAGTTCGTTAGTCGTTAAAAGGCTAAGTAATATTCCTGTATATGGTGCCATTTATGTTTTGTTTTATGAAGATAAATACTATGTAAAAAGAGTAGTTGAGATAGATGATAAACTATTTTTACGCAGTGATAACAAAGAAGATTATAAAGATAAAGAAGTTTTACCAGACCGTAATTTTAGTGTCTTAGGAATGGTCGTTGGTATTTATAATTACGATTTTAAAAAATTATGCTAGTTTAAAGTATTTTAGCTATCCTTTTAATAAAAAAAGGATGGCTTATGAATAAAGATGATGTTTTAGCAAAATTAAAAGAAGATATAAATATTTTTAAAATACTTGATAAAGAATTATATAAAGATAAAAATATTTGCTATTACGCACTCACACAAAATACAAAGCTAGTAAAATATGTAGATGAAAGCTTGTTAGATGATAGTGATTTTGCCTTTTCTATCTTACAGCTTAGTAGCTCCCATTTTAACAAACTTAGCGAAAGATTGCAAAATGATTATGATTTTATACTAAAGCTATCCGAAAACAAAATCAATGTGCTAAAACACATAGGTCCTGTTATCAGACAAGATGCTAAGATTATGATAAATTATGTAAAAATGCTAGGCATTACAAAAGCATTAAGCTATGCTGCTGAAGAGTTGAAAAATAATAAAGAGTTTGTTTTATATATAGCACAAAATACTAAAAAAGCTGATTTTATAGGCGAT
Organism: Campylobacter sp. RM9331; assembly: GCF_020137685.1. Taxonomy (NCBI): domain Bacteria; kingdom Pseudomonadati; phylum Campylobacterota; class Epsilonproteobacteria; order Campylobacterales; family Campylobacteraceae; genus Campylobacter; species Campylobacter sp. RM9331. The sequence goes on along the minus strand of NZ_JACGBA010000021.1, from coordinate 30,108 downwards.
AAGCTAAAGCAAGATGATGATTTTATGAAAGAGTTAATTAAAATTGATTTAAATTACATAAAACACGCCTCTAATAATATTAAAAACGATAAAAGCTTTTTGATGTTTTTAGAGAACTTTCATCACGCAGAACATCTAGGAGAACAAATATTAAACGATTTGGAGTTTTGCGAATGGTTGCTTGATTTAGACGCTAAAAACTTACAATATATATCAGAAAATATGCAAAATAACCTAGAATTATTTAAAAAGATATTGCCTAAAAGATATTCTTTAATAAAATATGCAAATGATAATATAAAAAACAGCTTAGAACTTGCTATGTATTGTGTGGATATAAACAGCTTTAGAACTCTTGCTTTGTTTAATGATAGCGTATATTTAAATAAGGATTTGTGGAAATACGCACTTTCTAAAACCACTTGGGCTTTAAGTTCAATGCCAAAAGAGTTTAAGAATGATAAGCAGATGTGGATTTTTGCTTGGGAAGAATATGTAAAAAGAGTGCAAAATCACTCTATGGATAATTATGATATAGTATGTGAAAGCTATTTAGATTTTATAGATCAAGCACCTGATGAATTAATTGGCGGATTAAAAAAAGAAAAAGTCAGCACTAGAAAGCTTGATAAACAACTATTAGTAAAAGATTTGCTATCTAACAATACTTATAAACTAAGCGATAAACAATTAAAAGACTATGATGTTTTAGTGGAGCTTTTGACAAAAGATAGAGAGGCTATAAAAGATTTATCAGATGAGATAAAATCAAGCGAAGAAATGTTTAGAGCATTGATTACTTGTAGATACTTTGGTGGATTTTATGAAGTGCCTGAAGAAGCATTCAAAAACCATTTACAAATAATATATGATGAGCTTTGCAAAAGTCCGCACTTATTTAAATACTTACCTGATGAAATAGCTACTGAAGCGGTTTTTTTGTAAAGCTTGGTATGAATATAGCAAAACTACGCCAAAAAACGAGAGAAAATATAGCGTATTAGATGAAATAGATTTAAGTCATTTAGATAGCGATAACATAGATAAATATGCTGAATATTATAAAGATTTTAAAATACCTGATGCGTTTTTTGATAGCGAAATAAGAGAAATAGATAGTCCACTTAACGAGTATCCTGAAGAATTACAAAAAATGCTAAAAGAAGAGATAAGAAAATCTATGAAATTTTCAAAAGATAGTAAAGGCATTTCAATTTCATCTGATTTTGATAGCAAGAATGTAGAAAAAGTCATTAAAGAATACGAAATGAAACAAAATCAATCATCAGACATCAAAGCAAAAAAGAAAAGCAAATGGAAAAAATATTTATTGATTTATTTAGCTATTTGTTTAGTTGGTTATATTGTAGAACAAATGCTATCTTGATATAACATTCTTTTTATTTGTAATACAAATAACAACCAAAGCTTTTTTAAACTTCATCTATGTATAAGATAAGCATAGATGATAATTTAACTAGAATTATAAAAAAGCGTAAGTTTAGTCACGCATTACGCCCATTTTTGGGTTGTGATAGCTTGGTTGATAAAGAGCTAACACATGCTAACACTCACGCATATTTAAAGACTTTAGCAGAGCAAATAAAACTACTTGAGCCACGCATTATCATTAAAAAATTAGCCCTAAACGGAACAAATGTGCTTATTGATTACGAAGTAATTGAGAGCAAGGAGCGTGTCATTTATGAATTATAATGATGTATTTTTCGCTCCATTTGATATAGATAAAGCTCGTAATGAAATCATAGAAAATTACAAAAACAAAGCAAATCAAAGCGATTATAAGCCGCTAATAAATGATGATATTATGATTTTAACTGATTGCTTTTTGGAGTGGTTTAAGACAAAGCATGAATATATCACAAATATAGCTATGCAAAACTATTTAGTATATTCACGCGATACATTTTTAGATGAGCTTGTAGCACTTGTAGGACTAACTAGAAAACACGCAAATAATGCAACATGCAAAATAAAAATCACAGCAAATAGCCCTACATTTATACCTAAGAATACCAAATTAAGCGATGGCAAAGGTCATTATGCGTATTTGCTAAATGATGTATATGTAAAAGATGAGATTATAGAGCTATGTGAGATAGAAAATAACGAGTTTTTAGATATGAAAATATCAATGCTTGAAACTCAAAATATCTACATTGAAAAAATAGAGCAAATAACAGAATGGCAAAACGATAGTTATCGTGAGAGCGATGAAGAGCTAAAAGAACGCTTTAAACTAGCACTTCATAGATTTAGCACGGCAGGAAGTGCTGAAAGCTATTTATTTTATGTCTTATCAACTAAAGCTGTATTAAAAGCTAAAGTATATGATGATAACACAAAGCCAGGACAGGTCTTCATTTGCTACTACACTCAAGCTGAAAATATAGAGCCACAAATCTTAAAGGCCCTTGAAAATAAAGTGCCATTAACAGATAAAATTAATCTTATTAAATGTAAAGAAATCACGCAAGATTTAGTAATAAAAATCAAAGTAAAAGATGATTTTTTATTTGCCGAGAACTTAGCAAAGATTGATTATATCATAAAAGATTTTTATAAAAAGCTTGACATTGGCGAGAGCGTAAGCGAGAGTAAAATCATAAGCTTATGCAATGATGAGAATATAAGTGATATAAGTATCACAACGCCACTTCAAACGATAGATAAAAATAGTATTTTAAAGCTAAATTCATTAAGGATTGAAAAATGGATTTAAGTATTTATTCAAAATCTTTAGAAGATTACAAAAACTCTATTTTAGAAGTGCTTGATAATGCATATTCTATAAATACCGAGCATTTTTATAAGCCAAATGTAAAAAATACAAAAGTTTTATCATCACAATGGGGACATCATCAAGAACTAAAAACTCCACTTCTGCTAAATCAAAGCGAAGGGACTGCGAGCTATTTTAAAACTATGCTTCGTGGGGTTTTTGCTGATTGTAAAGTTGTTAATTTAGATAAACCTTATACTTTTAAAGCAGTGGTTGAGATTAGCGAAAACACAACTAGCGAAAACATACTAAAGCTTAGCGAATGCATAAATAAATATAAAAACGTAAGAAGCGTATGTGAAAACATAGAACTTATCACAATACACGAAAAGCCTTTAATAATTCAGGCAGTAATGCAAATTAAGGAGTTTAAAGAACTATGACAATAATTACGAATGCAGGTAAAAAGCTAATAACACACGCAATTATAAATAAGCTTGATTTATTTATATCAAAGGTTGTTTATGCTGATTGTAATTTAGATACACTAGATGAAAACACAGCGTCTTTAACAAATATCAAATATGAAAATCTTCCAACAAGCGTAAGAATAGATGAATTTGATAACTCAAAAATAATCCTTGAAGCAGTGCTAAGAAATGATACAGCACAAGATTTTTTCATAAATTGTGTGGGCTTTATTGCAAAAAATAGAGAGCTTTTATGCTTTACTAAAATAAAAAGAACACCAGTGCTAAGTAAAGCAACAGATACAAACGCTTCATTGTTTCATTATAAGTTAGCAATGGAGCTTAAACACGCAAGTGAATTAAGTATAAAAATAGATGAAACGATAGTCTATCCAACTTTAGCACATTTTAATACTTCTCAAAAAGCACAAGATGAGTTAATAGCAAAACTAGGATTAGATAAAGTCAATATAAGCGATTTTACAGCTTCTCAAAACTTGCAAGATGAGAAAATAAAAACTCTTGAAAATACTAAAGCTGATAAAGCAGCTTTGAATAATTACTATACTAAATTAGAAACTTATACAAAAGCTGAGATTGATAAAAAAGACACAGACAAGTATAATGCTTTAAATAATACTAAAGCTGATAAAACTACAACCTACACAAAAGCTGAAGTTGATAAATCGCAAAATACACAAAATACAACAATTAGCACAAATCATACCAATATACTAAATCAACTCGCACTTCAAAACACACAAATGAGTAAGTTAATGACCCAATGCCAAAACTTATTAACCAAAATTGAGCTGGGGGGGGGGTAAAGTAGGTATGATATTTATGTATGCAGGTGCGACAATTCCTAGTAACTATATGTTGTGCGATGGTCGTGAATTATTAAAAACAGCTTACCCACAATTATTTAGTGCTATCGGCACAATTTATGGAGAAAGTGCTGACAAACTTAAGTTTAAGATACCTGATTTGCGTGGTCGTTTTGTTCGTTGCGTTGGCGGTAATGCTGCAGCATTAGGCGTATCACAAGGTGATGCGATTAGGAATATAACAGCTTCAATATTTGCTTCTTATCCAATATTCACAAAAGGTGTCGGAGCATTTGTTAAAACTAATGGCAAAGGTGATGATTTGGCGCAATGTGGTAGTAGAGTAGGTAATGGTAATTCCTATGTTGACTTTAATGCTAGTCGTGTTGTTCCAACCGCTAATGAAAATCGCCCAATCAATATGTCAATGAATTTCATAATTCAAATAAAGGAATAAACAATGGAAGAAATACAAAGAAGTTTAAGTGAATTAATCACCAATCAAAGAGCAATGTTAGATGCTCAAAGTAAGCTACTAGCTAGTGTGTATGATAAGCAAGTAGTAGATAACAAGCTTAATGCTAAGCTTAATATTACTGATTTTACAGCTATTAAAAATGCTATAAATATGCACTTAAGCCAAAAATCTTTTGCAGACAATGGTTATACAAAATTACCTAACGGACTAATTTTGCAATGGATAAATGCGAACAATACAAAAGTATCAACTGAAGTAATAAAATTTCCTATAGCTTTTCCAAATAAAGTTTTAAGCGTTATTGCAAATTCAAAAGATAAAACAGATTCAGGTAGTAGTATTGGTGGTGGTTATGGCTCTATATTACATATTACAAATTATACAAATACGCAAGTTGAAATTCATAAGACTTATTGGAATAAATATGCCACTAATTCAAATGTTATAGGTTCAATTTTTGCGATTGGTTTTTAAAAGGAGAAAAAATGATTTATGTAAATTATGATGAAAATACAAGAGAAATTAAAGCTTATTATGATGATGAGATAAGTGATTTTATACCTGAACCAAATTTTACAATAAGCGAAAAAGAACACTCACAAGCTTTAAATATAAATGCTAATTATGTAACAAATGAATTGCGTTTAATTTATAAAGAAAGAGAGCTAAGCATAGATGAGTTGAAAGAGCTTAAATTAAACGAGTTAGAAAGTTTAAAATCATCAGTTGAGAATGCTGATATTTTATATAAAGATAAGTTTTATCAAGCAGACGCTAAAGCAAAAGAACTTTTAACCCAAAGTTTAGTTATTTTTTCTAGTGTTGGTGCAGTGCCACCTGATTTTGCTTGGAAAAGTAGTGATAACTCACTTAATGTTTTTGTCTTAGATGATTTAAAAAATCTATCTTTATTAATAGCACAAAGATTACAAATAATCACAGCTAAATACTGGACTTACAAAGAACAAATTAGAAATGCTGAAAATAAAGAAAGTTTATATGCAATTAATTTGGAGTTTAACTAATGCAAAGAGTAGTAATAAAACCTTTTGATAAAGATAAATACGAATTAGCAGAGCCATATTGTTACGAATGTGGATTTGCTAAAGTTGAAATTAATAAAGGTTATCAAACCAACGGGGCAAATATACCTCGTTTGCTTTGGTCTATCTATCCACCAAATAGTCCAGAGTATCTAAGTGCTGTGGTGGTGCATGATTTTTTATGCGATAAAGCATATAAGAATGACAAAAATTATGAAGACTTTATTTTAGCTGACAATATATTTTTTATTGCGTTAAAAGAGCTAGATGTTAGTAATTTCAAATCGGCTTTATTTTACAACTCGTGCAGATTTTATCATTTTTTAAAATACAAGGTTTTTAGATGATTTATATTGCAAAGCAAGGCGAAAAATTAAGCGTGATTTATGCCAAACATTATAAAAGAGATGATTATTCATCTAGCTTTTATCAAGAGTTTTTAAGAGCTAATCATAAGCATTTAAACACGCTTTATTTTCGTGGTGGCGAACAAATAGAACTAATAGAGCCTAAAGTTGAAACTAAAAAAACGGAGACTTTATGGAGCTAGTTTATAAGCCAAAGATAACATTATTTTATAATGATATTGATAAAACGGCTCAAATGCCTTTTATAAATATTACTATTAATGATTATGCAAAAGGTCAGGCTGATACTTGCAATATCACGCTAAGCTACAACACGCCTGAGCCACGCCTAAATGATACTATAAAAGTTTTTTGCGATGGTGTTTTGCTAGGTGCTTTTTATATAAACAAAATCAAAATCAAGTATAAGCAAACTTATGAGCTAGAATGTGTGAGTGCAAATCTAAGCCGTGCAAAACAAATAAAAAATAGGACATTTAAAGAAAGCGAGTTTTTAAAAGTTGCACGTAGTATCGCAAAAGAAAATGGACTAAAGTTTAAAGCACAGGTTAGCAAAAACGAGCTTAAAAACTATCAGCAAAATAACCAAAGCGATTTAGCATTTTTAAGTAGTGAATGTGATAAGCTAGGTGTAAATATGAGTATCAAAAATGATACATTGATTTTGCACGATGCAAATAAAGAGAATAAAAGACTTAAATATGAATTGCAAGAAGGTGAATTAATAGAGCTTGATTATGAGTTCATCGCTGGGGTGTCGGCAGGTAGTGTAGAAGTTACTTATTTTGATGCAAAAGAGAATAAAGATATTGTTGTAAGAGCAGGTAGCTCTGAACCAGTAAAAAGAATTAATAGTTTTGTAAAAAATAAACAAGAAGCATTAACACTAGCAAACTCTAAGCTACAAACTCAAAAGAATGCGAGCTTTAAAGGCTCTTTAAAAGTTTTGGGTCGTGCTATGAATGCAGGTGCATTGCTTGATATAGTGCTTGAAAATAAGACTTTAAACACTCAAATAGAAAAAATAACGCATTCAATAAATGCTAGTGGGTTTATTACTAGCGTGGAGTTTTGCTAATGAAAATAAATGCGATTTTAGGAGTTATCATCTTGCTAATGTATTTATACATAAGTGATTTAAAAGCGAGTTTAGATAAAGCAAAAACTAAAGCATTTGAGCTAAATGCCGTGATTTTAGCAAAAGATGATGAGCTAAAAAGAGCAAATTTAGCAAGAGATGAGCTAAATAAAAAACTACAAGATAAACAAAAAATCCGTTTATCTTTAACAAAAAAGGTAAGTGAAAATGAGAAAAGTAAAGATAAGCTTGATGATTATTTTCTTGATATTTTTAACAGCTTGCAGTGAAAAAATAGTGTATGTGAGAGAGCAAGTGCCAACAGACTTTTTAGAATGCGAGAATTTAAATATAAATAGAGATATGAAAACAAACGGCGATTTTGCTTTATTTGTGATAGATAGCGTGAGTGCTTATCGTGATTGCAAAGCTAAGTTAAAAGCCGTGAGAGATTTTGTAAAACAAGGAGAATGAATGGACGCAGGTATGGTAGATATACTAATCAAAATAATTACACTTGATGGAATTACGCCCAATGGACTTTTAGTCGCTTTTATATTGTATCAAGCATGGCAGCATAATCGGCATTCAAAAAAAGTAGATGAAACGATAAAAGCTTCATTAGAACGCAACGCAAAAGCATTAGAAGAAGTAGCTCAAGGTGTAAAAACTAACGCTGAAACATTTAAGGCGTTAACCGAATGGAATAAAGAAATGTGTAAAGAAGTAAAAGAAGAAATCAAAGGCGTTGATAAGACCGCTCAAGCCATCTTAAATAAGGTGGCTTAAATGCAAAAAATACTTAAGTTAAAAGCTCCGTTTGCGTGGGTCGGTGGAAAATATAAACTAGCTGATACAATAGTTCCGTTTATAGATAAAGCAAAGCACAAAATATATGTAGAGCCGTTTTGTGGTGCTTTAAGTGTATTTTATGCTAAAAATCCGAGTAAAATAGAAGTAATAAATGATGTAAATGATGATTTAGTTAACTTACATTTCATCATTAAAACACGACCACAGAGCTTAAAAAATGAACTTGAAAGATTGTTAATTAGTAGAAAATTACACGAACTTATAAGAGATAAAAAGGCAACTGCAAGAAATGATATTGAAAGAGCTGCATTTACATTTTATATGATTAAATGCTCTTTTGGTTCTAAAATAAATAAAAGTGGTGGCGGAGTAACTTTTGCTTGCGGTAAGCATAGAAGCCCAGCTAATATTGTAAGAGATTTTACTGTATATTCAAGACGATTAAGAAATGTTTGTATAGAAAATAAAGATGCCCTAGAACTTATTGAGTATTATAACGATAAAGATACATTGTTTTATTTAGATCCACCTTATGTAAGCAACAGAAAGCTTTATGATAATATTGCAGGTTTTAGCCATGAAAAACTACAAACATTATTAAAGCATACAAAAGCAAAATTTGTATTAAGCTATAACAACTGCGATGAAATTTTGGCACTTTATAAAGATTTTAATATACATTTTACAAGCGTTAAGCAATGTTTTAGAGCAAAATATCAAAGCGATAGAGCCGAGCTAATAATTACTAATTTTTAGTAATTTTGCTTGGTATTTATGTTTTTTTGGCTTTATTTTCTTACATTCATTAATAGTAAAATATCTATATTTATATGGTGCTTTTAAACGATTTATAAAAGCATTTAGGTCGTTTCTTATCCCCCTGAACACTTTTTTAATAGCTTTAGCATATTTTTTGTAGTGCTTGTTAATTTCATTAATTATCATTTGCCATTCTGGACTTAATTCAATCATCATTACTCATTGAATTTCTCGAACTCTGTTTTCATTAACTCATAAAATTTCTTATACTTATAATTATCAAGCCAACTTTCCACCCACTTAGGCGTTTCCCCTTTGCTGTTCCAATTCACAACCCCATTATAAGTAGCACCTACAAGATTAGCAAAATCTTTTTTACTAAGTCCTAATTCATTTAATTTTTTTTCAAATGCAATTATATCCATTTTAATCCTTTTTTTATGTTAATTATATCAAAATACATAAATAATTAATAAAAAGCTTAAAAAAGTTATAAAAATATGTATTTTAGTCTTGACAAAACTTATAAAATTATGTATAATATTGGTGTAAAAGTTAAAGATTTATGAACTTTTACAAAATAAAACAAAAGGAGCAAAAATGACTAAAGTTCTGCAGATTTTAGTTTTGGTTTTGCAAATGCTTTACTGGATAGCAAAACTACTAGGGTGGCTTTAAAGCCACTCCCCTACAGGGTACTAAAATACTTTAGTTTTAAGCTCCTTGATAATTTTATCAAGAAAGGATTAAAAATGGTTTTAGATGTGATTATGGTTTTAGTTTTTATTGCCACTTGCGTGTGGATTTATAAAACAAATAAAAAACATTAGCAACTACCGAATAATTCTCGGTAGTTTATATTTGGCTAAGCTGTTGTTGCTTCTAGGCTTATTAATTTTTTATCAATAATATTTCCTATACCAACACCGTTGCGAAAAGTTTTATACCAAGCCCCACCAACTTGAGTGTTTATATCTACTAATTTAAATGCAGCTAAGTTCATACAATTTTCAATCAGTGATTTTTGCTTATATGACAATTCTAGTCTATCTGTAATATCATCTGCTATCGCATGAGCACCATAACGACTATAATTGTTATATACTTCATATATAATTGCCCCATACTTAAAAGCTTCAAAATCATCTTCAAATAACGGCTCATTATAAAGTCTTAGGTTTTGTGCTTGTAGAAAATACAAAATCTTTTGTAATTGCAAATTAGTTATGTCATGATTATTTTCATGGCAATATTTAATCACTTGTCTAGCGTAAAACATTGCATTTTTCATTTATTTTCTTTCTATATTTTTATTTATATAATATAATAATTCATCATTGATTTTTTGCGTTTCCCTTATTTCTTTTATTGCATTTTCTGCTATTTGTCGTGAGAATTCTGATTGTTCTAGTGCTTGATTTAATAGTTGTCTTTGTTTTGTATTTTCCCAACTTGCTCCTAATAACAATATTAAAATAAATATAGATATTACATTCCAAATAGTTTGCATTTTTACCTACTTACCATCAAAAAAATTATCGCCATTTATATTATTTTGCGAAATAACTATATTTCCACCTGCCATATTTCCACGATTAAAAAAGCTTCTTTGCTTTATTTTGGCTTTCTTTTTCCCATCGCCTATATTTGTAACGACGCTACTAAAAAATGCTGTTGAATTTATGTTATTTCCTATGTAGCTATTTATATTATTACTATTAATGTTGCTACTATTAACATAAATGCAGTTATTACTATCAAATACAAAATCGTTATCTTGTTCTATTTCTTTTTGTATTTGTTCTAATCCATCTCTTATAGCTTTTACATCATCAAAGCTTTTCTCTTTTATAGCTTCATCAAGTCTAGCGATACATTCGCTAAAGACTTTATTAATATCAATATTATTTATAATAATACTCTTGCCACAAACTGTCACACCTTTATTTTTCTTTTTAAATAGATTAAATATTTTCATCTCTTTTCCTTTGCTTTATTTCATTAAATAACTTTTCGCTTTGTTTATCTAGTTCTTTATTCCGTCTTTCACGCTCTTTTATCTTGCGTTGTCTTTCTTCGTATGCAACTTCTTCTATTAATTTAATTCTTTGTCTAGGGCTTAATGCTAGATATTCATCAATGCTAATGTCGTAATATTTTTGAACCATCCTTAATGGCTTAAGCCTATTTTGAAAATATAATTTGGTAATTTTTAAAAATTCTTTTATTTTTTGTAGGTTCATAGCTCATTCTCCTTTTCTTGAGATAATGATTTTATTTTACGCTCCACACACTCATCATAAAGCCCTTGCAAAGTATCAGAAGATAAAATAGCAATGCTTTCTATGTCCGTCTTAAGTTCTTTAGATACAAATATGATTTTTTTATAATATTCATGTGCAAAATCAAAGCAAAAAACGAAAACACCCAAGTTTATAAAAGCAACTGCTAGAATACCCATGTTATCCCACAAACCTGTGCCTAAATAAACAAATCCATAAAAAAAGCAACTAAATAACACAACACACAATAATGCTAAAAAGAGTAATAATATAAACATTGCGAGTTCATGCCTAATAAAAGTAAAAACTATTCTCATCACTCGCTCCAAACTAGCTCAAATAAAGACTGTTTATTATTAATCTCTTCTATTAGCTCGATAATTGCGTTTGTGGTTTCTTCTACCGTGCTTTTAGGTGTGCGTCGTATCCTTAGCTTGTCGTAAGAAACATCATAAATAAGGTCATAACAATATACTTCTATATCAATTTCTTTATTGCAATATGCAATGTTTAACTTTATAAATAATGAAAGATTGTCAACACAATCATCAGGCTCTGCAGCATAAATATTAAAATTCTTAATTTTTCTTAAATCTACAGCGTTTTCAAATAAGTAACTGCATTCTCCACTTTGTAGCAATGGAAAACACATTTCTACATAATATTTATCACGATAAATTTTCCTTTGCTCATACACTTGATTTACTAGCGTTTTTAAATCATCTTTGCTTATGATATTGATTAGTTCTTTACTCATTTTTAACTCCTAAATCATCAGCCAAATCGCTTAATATTTTCTCAACAACTTTTATCGCTTCAAAATCTTCATTATGTAAGCCAATATCTAAGTATTCTATGCTTTTATTTAGCACATTAAGAGTATTGATATTTTTATCATCGCTAGGTTTGAATAGCTCTAAAAACTCGTGTAATGAGATATGCTTATCAATGTATTTAAGATCAGTGAATATGTATTTATCATGCTTAATATCGCTAGATTTGATTTTCAAATCAGCTTTTTCTATCGTATAATCAGCTGTTTCGCTAAACTCATATTCTAAGTTTTCATGACAATAAACTAAATTATCATAATATCTAGCTCTTAAATTTAAATCCTTATCTATAAAATAAATTCCATTATCATAACAATCATATTTGTCTATGAATTTTGCCACGCTAAAATTCTCATCTATTTTTATAACTTCATTAAGGACTGTGCCTTCATTGTAAGCCTTTTCATTTAGTTTTGCAAAATCTTTAAAATCAAGTTGTAAATGTTTAGCAATTTCAAGCGTTGGCACAATACTAGAAAATCCACCATTCCAGTGATTATAAAAAAGCTCAATTTCTTTCTTTTCTACATCAATTTTAGCAACATAACATCTGTTTCCCATGTTTTCTCCTTTTTTTTCTAATTTAAATTCTTAATACGATTACAAGAATATTAATATCTTATTCTTAAAATATCCTTTTAAGTATATTAAAAAAACATTATAATACAATCATTTACTAAAAATATTTATTATTAATATATTTTTTAGTATAAAATAAGATATTTTAAAATAAGGTGCAAAAAAAATGACACTAGGCACATTTAACACAAACGAACTTTTGAAAGCTCAAAAAAAGCGAACTATGTTTATGGCTAATTTGCGTGCGAAATTGCAAGGCGAGTTTTCTTTAGATGAGCTAAAGAAAACAATTCTAAAGCTTGATAAGGATTTAAGATACAACCTTGATAGCTTCATAGAAGAGCTAAAAGCAAATGAGCTAACAGAGATAAGCACACTTTTTAGTGATACCAAATATTATCAATTTAGAAAGGAGAGAAGATGACTTTTTGCGTAGCTGATAGTAAAATTGATGAATTAGTAAAAGTCAATAAGACCCAAAAGCAATTATTGTATTTTTTGCTAAAAAGCAAAACTAAATTTAATTTAGACAAATGTATAAAAGCCTTGCAGATTTCTTCAAGGACATTTTATAGAAATGTTGAAGTTTTATTAAATAAAAATCTAATAATAAAAAAGGCTAATGATGATAAATTATATCATAATGAAAGCAATGTCGTTTATCAATTAGAACCTAATTTTGAAAATAATTTAAAGGGACTTTTTGGCATAAAGCAAGTGACAAAATGTCACAAGCCAACTGACAAAATGGCACACAACGACTGCCAAAATGACACAAACCCTACCTATATATATAAGAGTAAGAGTAGAGTAAAAGATGAATTTATAAAACCCCAAACCCCTTACAAAGGGGCTAGTGTTGTTTGTGATGAAACTTCTCAAACAAAAACTAAAGGACAAAATGAAAATAAATCTCAAATAAAATCAAAGGCACAAAGAATAGCAACCGAGCTAAATAATACTAGCGATGAGTTTATTTCTAAACTAGATGAGTTTTTAAACAATCGTAACAAAAAGCACAAGATAACTGAAGCTTACATAAGCGATTTAATAAACGAGTTAAAACAAATCCCAAACCCACTTATTGCAATAAATAAATGCTTAGCAAAAGGGTGGATAACTTGCGAGAGCCATTATTTTAAGAGCAACGCTCAAAATAGTTTAAATCACAATTATGCACTACATCCAAACTTGCAAAGACAAGTAGAGAATAATGAGCTTACAGGACTAGAAGCACAGCAAAAACAAAATTTAGCACTAGCACTAGCAAGAATTAAAGACAAAGAAGAAGGCACAAATTACTATGAACAAATGAAAAATCAACTAAGAAAGGATAATTATGAAAATAAAAATACTACAAAACTTATTCAATGCATTTAATGATGATTTTAAAAGATTTGATTTATATTATGATAAGCTAAAGGATTTAGATAATGATGAGTTAGCTTGTGTTGTAGATAAAGCTATTGTAACTTGTAGAACTTTACCTAGTATTGCAGAGATATTAGATTTACATTATGAAGAAAGTTTTAACACTGCTTTGAATACTCTTAAAAATGTAGCTAGTTTTTTTAACTTTAATTGCCAATGCGTTGCGTTTGAAGATGACACACTAGCTGAGTTAATTAGGCGTAAGGGATTAAAACATTTTGCATATTCTGATGCTGATTATTTTAGCAACTATTGGAATATTAAAAATCTTAAAGATGAATATATTCAAATAGCGAAGTCTAGTAATAAAAAAGTAATTAGACATATTGAAAACAAATGTTTTAATGCTATTTGTTTATTTTATGATAAAAAAGGAAACAAGCATATATTAAAAAATACCGAAGAACTACAATTATTCTTAAGAGATGATAAATCTAAACAAGAATATTTAGCAGAATGCAAGAGCAAAGAAAACTTAAAAAATATTCTAGTTAAGGTCATAGTATGAGTAGCTCAAAACCTGAATTAAAACGCCTTGAAATCTTGGATAGTTGGCAAAGCGTAGGAGCGATTAAAGACTTAGTTCATCAAGCACCGATTAAGATTATTGACACTTTAGAGACTAAATATTCTTTAGAACGCAATAGCAAAAATCACGCAAGAAAGCCACCATTAAAAAACACAAGAGTAGAGCGTATTTATACGCCTGATTTTGCTTATAAAATACCGAGCCTAAAGCTACTAGTATTTGAAGAGTTTAAGAGTGATTACACAAGAGTTAAGCTAAGAGAAGCGTATTCGCTAAGAAGACAATTATTAGAGCAAAAAATCAAGGCGTTCAATGAAGATAGTGAATTAACAAACTTTATTAAAGAAAGCTTTAGCGTTTTACACTCAACTTGTGAATATACAAATCTTAATGAGATTGAGAGCATATTGCTAAGAACTGCTAGAGAGCAAAGCAAGAAAGATTTTAAAGATTTCTTAAGCAATGAAGAAATAAGGCAAGGTTATAAAATCGTGTTTTTTGAAAATGAGTTTATATACTACAAATATGCGGAGCTAATAAATGATTACAAGCGTAAATTACGACTTAGAGAATACGAAGCATCTTTATTCATTACTTGCGAATAGTATTTTTACTAAGCCACACTTGGATTTGTTAGCGTGGAGTGAGAAATATCGTTTCTTAAGTGCGGAAGGAAGTGCTCGTCCAGGAAGATTTAAAGCAGCTAGTTATCAGCGTGAGATACTAACTACAATTAGCGATAAAGAGCATAAACGAGTAGTATTAAACTTAGCTTCACAGCTTGGTAAAACCGAGATGTGCTTAAATACTTTAGCGTATCTAATAGCACATGATCCAACGCCGATACTTTATATGTTGCCAGACGAAGGAATGGCAGAAGACTTTAGTAAGCGTAGGTTCGCACCACTTAAACGAGATTGTAAAGAAGTGGCGAAGATTATGGGAGAGAATGCAAGTGATACGATATTAATTAAGAATTTTAAGGGCGGTTCTTTAAACTTCGTAGGTTCAAATAGTGTTAGCAAATTAGCATCTAAACCCATTGGCTTTTTAATAGTTGATGAAGTAGATAGATGCTCTAATACAGCAGAAGGTGATAGCGTTGCACTAGCAGAGAAAAGAACAATTACTTTTCCAAACGCAAAGATTTTGCTAGTTAGCACGCCTACTTTACATGGCACTAGCAAGATACAAAACGAATACGATAAGAGTGATAAAAGACGCTTTTATGTGCCTTGTCCTAAATGTGAGTTTAAGCAAGTTTTGGAATGGGAGAATGTGGATTTAGATAAAGAATGCCTAGTTTGCATTAGTTGTAAATATGAAATAAGCGAAAGAGAACGCCTTGCAATAATTAAAAAAGGTGAGTGGATAAAAGAGTGTGAAAGCGATGTGGCAGGGTTTCATCTCTCATCACTTTATAGTGAGTATGTGAGTTTAAAAAGCATTATAAAAGACTATAAAGATAAGTGTAAAAGCGAAGCAGGTTTGCAAGTATTTATAAATACCACACTAGCTAGGACCTACACACCAAAAGTAGAAAGCAAGATGAATGAAAGTGATTTAATCAAGCTTAAAAGAGATTATGACAATCTTAGCTTTTCAAGTGATGTGGCGTTTATCGTGGCTGGCGTGGATGTGCAAAAAGATAGGCTTGAAGTTAATTTCGCAGGAGCGAACAAAGACTTAAAAGATTTGCGAGTTTATAACATTACGCATAAGATTATCAAAGGTAATCCAAGAGAGTTAATGGTATGGGACAAGTTACATGAATTAGTGCAAAATGGTGTTTTTATGAGCGAAGTTGGCGAGTATTTAAAATGTAGCCTATGTTTTGTAGATAGTGGCTATCTAACAGAAGAAGTTTATAACTTCGTAGCTAGGCATAAGAGCTATTTTGCCACTAAAGGAGCGAATGAAACAAGCAATAATAAAAAGCTTTTGGTAAACAAAGTAAAGGCGGTTAAAAGTGGTGTAGGATTAATTGAAATCGGAACTTTTACAGGCAAAAGCGAAGTGTTTGCGATGATAGAAAATAAGCGTGTAGTGTTTGCAAAAACTTATAGCGATGAGTATTTCAAGCAACTAACAGCCGAGAGCTTAAAAGTTGTAAAAAATAAATATGGAGATGAGAATTTAAGATTTACAAAAGATAGAGATAGAAATGAAGCATTAGATTTAAGTGTACTAAACATAGCAGCTATAAAAACATTTTTAAGCAAAAAGAAAAGGAATATTAAGCAATGAAGAAGATAAGGAATAAAAAGTCAGCATTTATGCATAGCTTAAATTGTCGTATTGATAATAGAACACTATACAAATTAATTAAATATAGCGAAGAAAGAAATATAAAACAAAGTGTCATAATAAGACAAGCATTACAGCAATACTTAAAGGCATTTGAGTGAAAGTAAGAGAAGTAGCTAAGATTTTCAATGTTTCACCACGAGCTATATATGATTTTATTAATTCACGAGAATTTAAACCTATAAGTCCGTGCGGGGACTATGATATAGAGCTTGCTAGTGAATATTTTCGCCACATTCAAGATAAAATGATACTTGATAGTGATGACCCCAAAATAGCAAAAATAATCGCTGATACAGAAAAGGCAAAAGCTGAAACAGATTTAAAAAGACTTGATTATGAGATAAAACAAAAAGAATACATAAAAGCTTCAATAGTCGAGAATGTATTAAGCGATGCTTATAAAGCACTTACGAAAAAAGTTTATGAGCTTGATAAAGAAGTGCATAAACATTCAAGCTTGCAAGAAGCTTGTGAAGTATTGCTAAATGATTTAAAACTTGAATTATTAGAAAAATATAAAGAGTTAGATAGCAACTGTGAGCTAGATATTGTTTAGGTTCTTCCTGTGATTTTTCAAGAGTTGAGGGTTCGCGTCCGCAGGTTTCCGATTTGTGAAAAAAATTAAAAATCAACTTCATTCATTTAAATTATAAAAACACATAAAAACATTGCCTTATCTACAAATTAAATAAATTCTTATTTGTAATACAAATAACAACCTTTTATTTTTTAAACTCACGCTATGAATAAAGAGCGTATAAGAGAAAGAATTAGATTAATTGACATTGCCATTGATGAAGTTTTGCAAAGCGAAAGTCTTGCAGACCCTATCACTTCATATACAATTGATGGCGTTGTAATTAGCAAAAAATCAAGTGCAGAGCTAGTGCTTGAGCTTGAAAGATTAAAAAGCACTTATGCGAACTCTTTAAAAGTTAAAGAGATGAGGTTTATTTTTGCATGAAGTTATTTAATTTTTTTTCTAAGCAACGCAAAGCAAAAGCAAACCTAAGCAAATCAATCTACAATAACCCTATTAAGCAGAATACATTCGCAAGACTTAATATTCCACGTTCAACTGATAATTATTTTGAGCGAGTTAGGATACAAGCAAGAAATTTAGAAAATGATTTTCCTTTAATTCAAGGTTATCTCAACACAATGGTAGCTCAAATTTTAGGTGATGAAGGTCTAGTATTAGATGTAGCCACGCCAAATACAAAGCTAAATAAAGCTATTCAGAACAAGTGGTTTAAATACGAGCTTGATATTGATTTTGAAGATATAGAAGAACAAATCTTACGCAACCTAATTCGCGATGGCGAAGTCTTTATATATTGCGAGATTATAAAAAATAAGCTTCATATTAAGTTACTTGATAGTGCGAACTTTTTAGCAGCTAATACAAATTATAAAGATTTATTTTATAGCATAAAATACAAAGATGAAAATTGCGAAGAGATAAAATCATTTATCTACACAGATCCAATAACTCGCAAAACAATTGAAATCAACTCAAACAATATTATCTATGTGAAAAATGATAAAGCTACTTTTTCACATCGTGGGATAAGTGAATTTGTATCAGTGATTTTGAATGTTACACAATGTGCTGACTTAAAAGAAGCAGAGCTGGATAGAGCACAATTGCAAAGTAAGCTCACAGGCTTTTTAAAAGAAAAAGATAATCCATTAGCCGACACGCTAGGCGATGATGAAGAGATACAATTAATTAAAGAAGTTGATAGTGGAAAAATGCAGTTTATCCCATCGAACGTAGACGTTGAAATGATAAAAGAATATAACCCAGTATCACTCCAACAATTCTTATTAAGTGCAAATCAAGAAACAGCAAAAGCTTTAAAAGTGGACTACGCTACATATACAGGTGATATGAGCCAAGTTAATTTCTCGAGCATTCGCCAAGGTGCATTAATAAATATAAGAAATTACAAAAGACTACAAAAAAAGTTAGCTAGAAAAATACACTCAGTAATTTTTACAAAATGGCTAGAGATTGAGTATTTAAACGAACAAATAAGCTTAAAAGACTACGAGCTAATAAAAGCTAATTTTAGCTTCAAAGGGCAAGGATACGAAAGCATTGACCCAACCAAAGACGCACAGGCAAATGATATTCAATTAAAGAACGGCACAAAAACTTATAGCGAAATCTTGCGCGAAAAAGGCAAGGAACTCGACACGCATTTAAGCGAAATGCAAAAAGAACAAGAATTGATAAAGCTGATTAAGGAAAGAGATTTAGACAAAAATACACAAAATTTTACACAAAATAATACACAAAATAAGAAAGGAGAAGAAGAGTGAAAGATTACAAGCTAAGTGCAAAAGCACTAAGCCACGATGATGAAAAACTTGAAATATGTTTTATGGCTTTAAGCAAAGACAACAAGCACGAGCGAACTGACTTTTTTAGCGATGAAAAATACTTTTTATCAATAGATATTAGTTCGGCTAAGTTTAATGCCACTACGCTTTACCTAGACCACGAGCCAAGCTTTGAAAATGCTATCGGCAAGATAACGCAGACTAAACATGAACAAGATGGCATTAAATGTAAAGTTCAGTTCTTTAAAGAAGTAGAGCAAAGCTATCAAGCATATTTAAAGTTTAAAAATGGACTTAGCGATAGCGTTTCAGTTGGTGCTAGAGCTGATGATTATGAAGTAATTACAGAAGTAAGTAACGGCGTTGAGTTAGAGCATATCATTTTAAAAAACGCTGAGATTTATGAGCTTTCAGCCGTGTGGTTAGGAGCTGATAAAAACGCAAAAACAATCAATCAATTTAAAAAGGAGACAAGAATGAGTAAAAAACTAAATGATGAAGACATCAAAAAAGATGATGAACTAGAAAAAGACCAAGAAGAGTTAGAGCAAGATGAAGATAAAGAGCTAGAAGATGAAGAAGACAAAAAAGAGTTTAAATCAAAAAAACTTAGTGCAAGATTAGCAGAGCAACAAGAAATAGCAAAAGCTGGAGCCTTGTTTGGCAAAAGCGAGTTAGCGAGCGAATTTATTGCTAAAGGCAAAAGTCTTGCAGAGTTTAAAGATGAGCTTTTATTAAGCCAACAAAGAGATTTAAAAACATTTAGCGTAAAAGGAGCAAGAAATTGTATGAGTGATAGTAATTTTTCATTAGCACAAGCATTAAAGCTACAAGCTGGAGTGATTAAGAGTAGTGATTTAAGATTTAATCTAAGTGAATATCAAAAAACAAACACAATGTTAGAATTGCCAAAGTCATTCGGTCATCAGTTTGCAAATCCGTTTAATGGCTATTTAAACGACAATTTAAAAGGTGCAACGCACGATGAGTTTAGAGCTGATTTATTGGTAGAACAAATGAGAATAGAAAGCGATATTTTAAATAAATGTCGTATGTTTGCAGGTCTTACAAATGAAATCGTAATCCCAAAAGATCTCTCAACGCTAACAGCTGAAAAAGTTGCTTACGGAACAGAACAAGCAAGTCAAAATCTAGATTTTGATGTATTAAAAATAAGCCCTGTAACACTTAGAATTACAGTAAAACTTACTCATCAAATGCTATATATGAGCGATTTTGACCTTGAAAGCATTGTTTGGAGAGAGAGCGTAAGAGCATTTAAAGCTAAGTTTGAAAATATGGCTTTATATGAAGGTTATGGCGAAGTTGGGAAGTTCGCAGGGCTTTTTGCTACAAATGGCATAGCTAGAAACGATAATTACATGAAAGCTCCTACATTTGCTAAAACTCTTGATTTTGAAAACGCTTTAATAAGTGCTAATTATGACCCAAGCAATACAGAGTTTTACGCAAATAAAACAGATATAAATATCTTAAGAACTACAGAAAAATCATCAAACACAGGTATTTATCTAATAGATAAAGATAACACCTTAGCAGGCAATAAAATCTCACATTGTCAAACGCTCAAAAAAGGAGATATGGTGTTTGGTGATTTTAGCAATCTAGCACTTGCAACATTTGGAAATCTAAGAATGTCAATGTTGCCACAACCTGCAGGACTTTATATCTTAGAGGCGTTTTATGATGTAGGAATGGGCGTGTTAAATGAAAAAGCATTTTGTCTAGCACAAAACACCGCAATTTAAGGAGATAAAAAATGAAAAAATATGAAGTATTAGTTAGCTTTTATTACGAGAAAAAGACCTACCCAGTAGGTGACAATATAGAGCTTAGCGAACAAGATGCCAAGCAATTATTAAGGGCAAATTACATTAAAGAGCTTGATGAAACAACCAAACAAGCTAAAAAAGAAAGCAAAAAACAAGCTGAGCCAAAAGCAGATGAGTCTAGCGATTTAGGTGAAGAACAAAAGGCAGATGAGCCAAACGAAGAGCCAAAGCCTGAAGAACAGAAGGCAGATAAAAAAGGCAAGTAATGAAAATACACAAAACACTTGAGCGTGATTTGTCAAGACTATTTAAAAACGGCGTAGAAGTAGCCCACGAAAAGGGCAATTTTTACGCTAATTTTTCAAATAGACTTTTAAATTACGATGAGCTAAGTGAAGTAAAAACTTCAATAATAGCTTTAAAAAGCTCAAGTGATTATGTATGCGTAGGCGATGAAATCACAATTAATCAAAGTGCATATGATGTAATCAAAAAAGAGATATACGCCGAAGTTAATAATAGATTTTATCTAAGAGAAGCAATAAAGAAAGCAACATTATGAAGATTACAGAGCAATTTATAAGCGAAGAGCTACAAGCACCAGCTATTAAAATCAATGAAATAATGCTGAATTTAAAATCAGTTTTAGAAAAGCTGATTAAAAATACTTCATTATTTGCATTAAGTATCAAAAGTAGCGATGAGTTTCCACTATGCATCATAACAGACAAGAGCGATAGCATAAGTGCAAATGTTGAGCAGTATTTTCACATAATAGATTTAGATATTAGCGTGTTTGATAGTTCTTATACTAAATGTAATGAACTTGTATTTAATATCTTGCAAATGCTTAAAAGTGCAGAGTTAGGGGCGATGATAAAAGGCATTAAAAGTATTGAACGAGAACATATAGAACTTACGAATAAAGAAGCTTTTAAAATGTCTATTAAATGTGAGCTTAAGTATTCAACGGAGCATTTTGCGATATGAAGGCTTATTTAGGAAAAATCGTAGAAGTAAACTACGAAAAAAGCTTGGTTAAAGTTGATTATCAAGGAACAATAAGCGATTTTATGCCTTATAAACAAGTGGCTAATTCTTATGTGAAAATCTACACACCAGCTAGAGTCGGAGAGCAAGTAAGCATAATTGAATTAGATGGTGGCTTTATGTATGCAATTGCAAGTTTTTTTAACGCTGATTATCCAAGTAACGGCGATGAATTTACACACAAAATCACTTATGAAGATGGCACAGAGCTAAGCTATAACACACAAAGTAGCACATTAGAAATCAACGTAGTAAAAACTATAAACATTACTTGCGTAGATTGTAATGTAAAAGCAAATACTGTTAAGGTTGATAGCCCTTCAGTTGATTTAGGGCTTGGTGGAACTGGGGTTATTACTTGCCAAAGCATTTGTCATTTCACAGGTGCACCACACGGTGATGGCTCAAGTAATACAAGGAGTGCAAAATGACTAAAGAAGCTATGAGCGAAGCTATATGTAATGCTCTTGGTAATGCTGGATATAAACAAGTTAAAGGTGGAGCAAATCATAAAGCATTTAATAAAGAGTTTATAGATGCAATCGCTAGTGGGGTAGTAGCTGAAATTAAAGCTAACGCTAAAGCAGATATTACCAGTGGCTCAAGTGCTGGAAAATATTCAATTATATAAAAAGGAGAAAAAATGTCAGTAGGAAGTTTTGGAACAACAGTTATTAAAAAGAACAAAGGCGTTCCTTTAGTTAAAATTGATAACGCAAGACCAACGGTGCTAATTTTAGCGAGCGAAAATGTAGGCATTAATTATTATTTATATGATGATTTAATTAATTTAGAGCAAGACCTAACAGAGCTAAAGCTAAAAGATACGGAATATTTAAACGACTTAAAGGCTGCTAATTTTAGCTCACAAATAGCTATTATCACATATCACGATGATACATTAAACACTACGCAAAATTGCTTAGATGCGATTGATAAGCTAAATGATTGCGAAAATGCCTTAAAAATTAGAGCGTTTTGGGTTTTATGTGATTTAGATAGTGATGATACTTATTTTAAACTTCATCAAAACGCAGTGAAAATGGGCTTTATTTTCTTTCATCAACTAAGCGAAAATACAGAAAGTGCGATTTTAACAAAGACTGAAAATTACCCAGTGCAACAAGCGATAATCTCTTATCAATTAATAACAAGAATTGGTGGTGGTATTCGCCCATTGAAAGCATTTTTACTAGCTAGATATAGCGAGTTATTAGCAAGTGAGCCTTACGCTTTTGGCAAAAGCTTATCAAGTAAGTACCTAAAAGGCATTACAGCAATAAATACAATCGCTACATATCTTGAAGGTGAAGACACCACAGCTGATAGGCTAAGAGCTAATTATATTACGATGGTAGTAAGTGATGATGGCTTTAAGATTTGGGGTTGTGAATGCAAAATTCAAAAACTTGAAGATGATTTCGCAGATATTAGAACAGGTATTATCATCAATGAATATGCAAGAGAGATTAAAAAAATACTTAAAAAAGTAAATGATGAAGATTTAGAGCTATTTAGCACTGTTTTTACAGGCATAACTGATTTTAACAATAGATTAATTGCAAATAAAGTTATTGCCTATGGAAAAATCAGTATTGATTTAACTAAAAACACAGAAACGAGTTTAGCAGGATGTGAGATAAGTATAGATTTTGACGTACAAGAGCGTCCAGTGGCTAAGAAAATCTATGCGTATGTAAACAGAGTTACAGGGCATCTTGGCGTTATTATTGAAAATATACAAAAGGCTGCATCATGAAAAAGCTAATCGTTCATAGAGATTTAAGAACCCCACAAGCAACCCTTAGCGTGTGGGATTTAAGAGCAGAAAATAACGAGAGCTTGTTTGAGTGTTTTGGTTGTGAGCCACCAGGAGAGCCTACTATCAAAAGTGGGCTTGATAAACCTATTTTACCTGGTGTTTATAATGCTTCTTGGTTTAGAAGACCAAGTGGCAAAATTGTTCCGATTTTATGGAATGAAAATGTGCCACTAGCAAGACTTATTTTAATTCACACAGGCAATACCGATGAAGATACGGCTGGGTGTTTATTACCAGGCAGAAGAAGAGATAAAAAAGGCGTTTGGCAAAGTCGTGATGCGTTTAATGAGTTTATGAGTTTTTTTCCAAATCCAAAACCACAAAACGATGAAAATGGCTTACCAGTCGTTGTATTTAAAGTAGAAATTATTTAAAGGAGAATAAATGAGAATAGAACCACAAGCACTAACAGGTGCAAGTTTAACCTTAAATGGCATTAAATGTAAAGGTGCTTTAGTAGAAGCAGATTTGCCAGAGCATGAATTTATAACAAAAGAAGTAGCTGCTAGTATAGGCAAAAAAGAAATAGTTTTGCCAACCCTAAAGCCACAAAGCTTAAAAGTAGTTGTAAATGCAGTTGATAATGCTATGTTTAAATTAGCGTTTAATCCAAGTCTAAAAAGAACACTGATTGTACTTGAAAATAATATAAGTGATAACGACAAAAACACTAGTTATAAAATTGTGGCAAATGGCAAGATTAAAAAAATCACACCACCAAAAATCGCAATGGAAGAAGAGATTAAAGTAGAGATTGAGTTAAGTTGCTATGCATATACAGAGCTTATCAATTTAACTCCAGCATTTTTATATGATGTAGATAATGAGATATTAATGCCAGACGGCATTACAGATATTTACGCAGAAATTAGAAGTAATATTTAAGGAGAAGAAATGGATTTTAGTACTTTATATAAGAGCAAAGAAGTTGTTAGAGGTGAGTTTAAAATAACTTTAAAAGAGCTTTCAGTTCAGAAAATGAGAGCTGTCGAAATTGAAATGAAAAAAGATAAGCATAAGGGATTAGCTTTAGGTTTATATTACGCCAGTGATGAACTTATTACAGAAGAAGATTATAACGCAATGCCTTCATCGTTGCAGATGGAGTTATTAGATGCTTACAATACATTAAATGTCCCCGAAGGTGTATTAGAAAAAATTGCAAAAAACTCGCTAGGTCCTATTGCGTAATCAGTAGGACCTTCAACACTTCGCTAAAAGATTGTGAAAAAATGACTTTTAGCGAAATCAAGTTTTATATGAGCGAAGCTGTGAAAATCATTAAAAGGGGTGGTTAGTGGCACAAGAAAAAGTCTTAGAATTTGGAGTTGGCATCAACGCTTGGAGTAAAGCATTTGAGCGTATTAGCAAAGAAAGCGAAACATTAGGCACTAAATATAATAATTTAATTCTTGATGGTTACGAGCAATACAAAAAAGCTCAAGAAGAACTAGCTACAAAAATCTCACAAAGTGCTGATTTGGATATTAATAAAGCTCAAGCAAAAATAAAAGAGCTAGGAGATAACTTAAAGTTAGCATTAAAACAAAAGTTAGTAGTTGATACTAAAGAAGCCTTTAATTCTATTGTAGAAAATGGTGCGAAAGCCTTTGCTGGCTTTTATACTCTTAAAAATACATTTGGAAAATATGTAAGTGCTGCTGCAAGTTTTGAAGAAGGCATTAATAGTATCAAAAACCCACTTTCACTAAGCCAAGAGCAGGCAAAAGCCTATGAAAACGCTATTAAAGAACTAGCAAGAACTACACCAACGGCAACAAGCGAACTAATATCAATGAGCCAATCACTTATCCAAAACGGCGTAAATGCTAGTAATCTAAATGAAATGACAACACTAGCAAATAAAATCGCTATTGGTTTTGGGCTTGATAGCACAAAAGTAGCAGAGCTCACGGGAAAGCTTAGCCAAATGGGGTTAAAAGCTGATGAGATAAACACTCTAGCTGGTGCAATTCACACTATGGGCGAGAGTTTACAAACCAATCCACAAGCGATATTAAATACGCTTGATAAATTAGGTGAAAGTGGTAAGCAAATCGGATTTAGTTTAGAACAAACCGCCGCACTTAGCGGAGCATTAAACAGCTTAGGAGTTGGGGCAAACGAGAGCGAAAAAGCAATAGAAAAGCTTTATGAAAGCTTTGCAAAAGGTGATAATAATGCACTTTTACAAATGGGAATAGACCCACAAGACTTTGCTAATGCACTTAAGCAAAATGCAGATGTTACGCTTCAAGCATTTATGAAAATGATAAATAAGTATGACAGCCATACGCAAAAGCAACTTTTAACAAGTCTTGTAGGTGCTAAAGAGAGCACAGCTTTGCTGAAACTAGCTCAAAATATGGATATTTATACTGAAGCTAAAAAGAAAATGAACGATATAAATGCTAGTAGTAAGCTTGATGGCGAAGTTGAAGCAGCACAACAAGGCTTTAATAATCAGCTTAAAGTTTTTAATAATAGTATTACTGACTTATGGCAAAATATCGGTAATGCACTTTTACCTACTGTTAGCACTCTATTAGATTATTTTACAAAAGGAGTTCAGCTTACGAGTGATTTTATAGCTAATCATCAAACGCTAACTCAAGTAATCGTTGGTGGTGTTAGTGCCTTAGTTGCTTATAAAAGTGCATTGTTTGCAATTGAGAGTGGAAAAAATATCTTTAAATTAATAGTTTTGCCGATTACTGCATTTAATCAAAGAATAAAATTAGCCACTATGCTTACTGGAGCATTTAATAAAAAACTCACAGCAACAAGCTTAGTAAAAAATGTTAGAAACTCTTTATTTACTTATGCAGTTGGAGCAGAGCATTTAGTTAGATCACAAAGCAAAGCATTCGCAAATATTACAAAAAGTGCAACGCTAAATCTAGCAAGTATGCCGAGCAGACTTTTTAAAGCAGTTACTAGCTTTAATCCATTAGCCTTTATAAAAAGCTCATTTTTAGCTATTCCAAAGCTAATAGCAAGTGTTGGTAGCGGTGCTATTAATGTGATTTTAGGAGCTTTTAATGTTTTAAGGGTTGCATGTCTTACTAATCCCATAGGGCTTATAATTGCAGCTATTGCAGCCGTTGGCGTGGCTGTATGGAAAAATTGGGATATTATAAAATCCTTTTTTGTAGGTGTTTATGATGGCTTTGTGAGTGCATTTGCTCCGATTACCGAGAGCTTAACACCTACTTTTAACGTAATAGGCTCAGCTATTAGCTGGGTATGGGATAAGATAAAAGCATTTTTTAGCTTTTTTACTACACAAACAGAGCATTCAAGCGAACAATTAGAGAGTGCGAAAAGTGCAGGTGAGCGTTTCGGGCAAGGATTAGCTAGTGCATTTAAATTAATTGCTACGCCTGTGGTTTGGGTTATAGATATTATAAAAGAGCTTATTGATTGGATACATAAAGCTTATGATTATACAGTAGGACTAATTGATAAAGCGAGTGAAATCACAGGAAGTATCGGCGATAGTATAAGCGACGCGTGGGATAGCACTAAAAAAGCTTTTAGCACTGGTTTTGGTTTGTGGGGAGATGATGAGCAAAAAGTCATCAAAAATACACAAGTAAATGAGCTAATAAAACTAAACGCAGAATATGATAAAGCTAAACAAGAACAAGTGATAAACAATCAAAACAAGCAAAAAAGCATAACTGATAATAAACAAGTAAATATTTATATAGATAGGCAAGAAACAGCACAAGAAATAGCAGCAATAGTGCAAACACAAAACTATAGCTTTGCTGATATGTAGGAGCAAAAATGGTAATTATGATTGATGATATAGAGCTTTATATTAAAGATGGAATTGATGGTATAAAGCGAACTTTAACGCCTAAGATAAATAAAGTAGAAGGTATTGCTAATACATTTTATCAATGCGTGGGTGGATATACTGAAGAAATAAGTTTTAATGCTTATTTGGTAGAAGATAGGCTAGATATTTTAAATAAACTTGATGAGATTGTAAAAACTAAAAAGGTTGTGGATTTTGTGTGTTTTGATGACTTTTTAGATTGCAAAATATTCATTACGAGTAAAACAGACAGCCCTGAGCTTTTTACTCGTGGGGCAGAGCCAAAAAGCAGTATGTATCACGCAAAAAGCGTAAAAATTACAGGGTATTTAATCAATAAGGATAGCGAATGATTACAGGGATTAAAAATATAAAAGACATAGAAAAACAAGCAAATAAAGAGATAAAAAATGCACTAAATAGAACTATTACAAAAGTAAAAAAAGATACCATAAACAATATGGTAAAGAAAACAGGTATAGACAAAAAGATTTTAAACAAATCAAGCGTTATGAAAACATACAGAGCAAAACCAAACGAGCTAAAGATAAAAATTAGTGCGACAGCAAGAGCTAAAATTGGTATTGATGACTTGAAAGGTAATAAAACAGAATATATTGACAAAAAGCTAGGAGTAAAGAAAATTGATATAAATGAAAAGTTAGGAGTTAAAGTAATTACAATTGACAGAGAAGGAGTGTTGCCTTACGACCCAATTGCGATTAAAAAAGCTCCTGATTTTTTTGGTAGGATAAAAAAAGGCAAAGATGAATATTTGAAAAAATCAAAGAAAACTATAAAAGAATTGTTAGAAGAAGAAGCAACCACAGAGATAGCAGATGAAATATTTGCCGAAGAGTTAAAAAAGAAATAGAATTTAAATTCGGAATTTCGTTTATTTAGTAGAATTTATTTTATGTATTTTAAGGGCTTATTGCCCCCTATATTTTTCAATAATAGCTAACAACTCATCAAGTTTTAAGCCCTTTTCATAATAATACAAAAATGGTTCTACCCACGATGGGATTTCTTTATCATCTTTCCAATTAGTAGAAATGCCCGTGTAACTAACATTTGCAATTTCTGCGAAGTCTTTTCTGCTAAGTCCTAATTCTTTAATCTTTTTGTCAAATTCTAATCTTGTCATTAAAGTCCTTTTTAGTAAATAATTAAAAAAATTATATTATTTTTTAGTAAATAACATAAAAAGCCTTGACATTTTTAGTAAAGTATGATAATATTACGATGTTTTTTTAGTAGATTACTAAAAAACAAAACTATGAAAGGAGTAAGCATAATGAAAAAGCTAGATTTTTTAATCAAACTCGCAACCTTGATTTATGTAATCTCGCAAATCATTTTACTATGGTTTAAAGCACTTACATAGCAAAGCGATAAGGGGGCAGGTTGCCCCATACATAGCTTAACATTATGCTAACTCATATTATATCAAAAGGAGTTAAAAATGATAGAATTTTTAGAAGTTTTACAAGTTTTATTACTTGTATATGTAGCATTAAAAATTAGCAGTAAAGGAGAAAGAAAATGACAGATTTAGTTGTTATAAACGGGCAGAATGTAGAGTTTGAGGTAGCCAACGACCAAGTAACGACTACCTCTTTAAGCGTGGCTAAAATATTCAATAAAAACCACAAAAACATTATACGCAAAATTAATGAATTCCCAAAGGATAATTTCACTCAGCTCAATTTTGAGCCGAGTGAATACACCGACAGCACGGGAAGAAAATTAAAAGCTTACAATATAACTCGTGATGGGTTTGTTATGCTTGTAATGGGTTTTACTGGAGAAAAAGCTTATCGCTTTAAGATTGATTATATTAATGCGTTTAACAAAATGGAGCAAATGCTAAAAAATAAAGAGCTTGAAAGTAGTAATAAGCTAATCTCAAACCTAGAACGCAGAAATAAGCGAGTTGCCTTAGGTTATAAATCACAATTAGCACAACAAAAAGAAAAGTATGAGTTAAAGCTCAAGGTTTTAGAGTGTGAACTAGAACATAAAAGCAAGATTGACTATGACAAGCCAAGCCAAGAGCTTAAAAAAGCATTGGCAGAGCGTGGGTGGTTGCTTATGAATAAGAATGATTTTTTATTTATCGCCGAACACTTAGCTACTAAAATCAATAGTGGAGCTTCTTATATTTTAGGCACAAATAAGCCAAAGTGCTTAAATCAATTAGCAACAATCGCACACCACGCTTGTATTAAAAAATATGAGAGTGATATTGATTATTTGCTTGGTAAAAAAATTAAATATTGGGGACTAACAGACCATATTGAAGAGCTAAAAATAAAAAGAGCTGATAGCGTGTGGTCGCCTATTTATAATAAATGGGTTATTGAAGATGGAGAACAAATCGCAGGTTGGGAACTTGAGTTAAGGTGGAAAGGGGATAAAAAATTAAGTTATGGGGGCTAATGGCTCCCATTGATTAAATTAGAATTTAGATTTGGAATTAGTTTTAGTCTCTAGTGTTTTTGTAAAAATTCGGCAAAATGGGATAGTTTGGTTCTCAGTGGTTTGTTTATATATTTATATATAATTTTACTTATTTTTTATATTGATTTTATATTTTTTAAAACCCTTGTAAAATAGTAATTTTTAGTGTTACGCAGGTGCAATCTTTATTAGTCAGTGTCCTTTATTTAGTCCTTAGCATATTTAAAACCTTTATTTTATAGATATTTTCAAATCTCCACAA
>NZ_JACGBA010000020.1:0-41646 GCF_020137685.1 Campylobacter sp. RM9331 | reverse complement strand
TGGTGTTTTAGTATTTAATGGATTGGTGGTTTATGGTGGGGAATAGTTTATGTATTTATAGTATATTGTTTGGTTTAAAAAATTGAAAGGTTGAAAAATGAAAAAAATATTAGCTTTAATTTTATCACTACTTGGATTATCTTCTAATATTTATGCTGATGATAATATTAATAATAAAATGTTGGTTAGAATTTCTGTTGTTGAAGTTTATCCAGAGTATCTTTATGAATACCTTGTTATTGCAAAAGAAGTTGCTGAAGCTTCAATTGAAAAAGAAAAGGGTGTAATATCTATTTATCCAATGATGCTTGTAAAAAATAATAATATAATTAATATTTTAGAAATTTATAAAGACCAAGAATCTTATAATAAACATATTAATTCCGAACATTTTCAAAAATATAAAAAAGGCACATTGCATATGGTAAAATCTCTTGAGTTGCTTGATTCTTATCAATTAAGCGATAAAAATTTTAAAGCAATTTTTAAAAGACAATAATTTCTATATGTTTTTTAATTAAAAGTATTAAATAGATTGTGTGTTTTATAGACAAGGAGTATAATAATTTATTTTAATATCAATTAATTTAATTAGTAATTATTATCTTAATTAATTATAGCAGTAATTTTTATAGTATTTTTAATGTATGTATGGATACTTAATTGCACTAAAATATATTATAAATATCAAAATATTATATTTTATATAGATATAATAGTCCTTATTAAACAATAGGTTTAATTAAGTGGTAATAATGAATATTTTTATAGCTAAAATTAAAATAAATATATTTATTAGTTTTTTAAATTCCATTATAATTTATTGATATAAGTAAAACTAATTTTTTATTAAATTAGTTTTACTTTACAATATTTATTTTTTTAAAATATCTTGAACGCATTCAAGTGGGGTTTTAAATATTTTATCGCAACTTTGCTTGAGAGTATTCATATCTGTGTATTCAAATAAAGTTACATAAGCATTCACTCCAGCAGCTTTAGCAGCTTCTGTATCGTTTAAAGTATCTCCTATCATATAAATTTTACTAAAGTCAAATTCTTTTTTAAGTTCGTTAATTTCAAGCATTTCAGAGCCTTTTAAACGACTTAGTGCTTTATAAATTGGTTCTGGATTTGGTTTGCAGTATTTTACTTCATCACCACCCACAACTACGCTAAAATCATCTAAAATATCAAAATCTTTTAAAATTTCTTTAGCAAAATAAACAGATTTTGTAGTTACTAACCCTACTTTAGCATTTTTACTAGCAAGTTTTACTGCTTCTTTTGCCCCATTTAAAAGACTAGTTCCGTCTTTATAATATATTTTATAATTTTGTCTATATAATTTAACTATATCAGCAACTTGCTCTTTTGGCACTCCTATTGTTTCAAACATTCCTTCAGTAGACATTCCAATTAATGTTTTTATATATTCATCACTTAAATTAAAATTATAACTTTCTAAGGCTTTTCTAAGACTAGTAATTATTGGCTGGGTAGAATCGATTAAAGTTCCATCTAAATCAAAAAATATAATCATTTGTATCCTTTTTTTTATTTTAAGCTTAGCAAAATAAAGCTAATTTATTGACAATTTACAAATTTAATTATAAAATCTAATTTAATTGACTTTATCAACTATTAGGAATAACATGTTTTTTAAAAAAATTACCTATGCAAATAGAAAAATCATCAGTAAAGTAAATGAAATTTTAAAGCCATTTAATATTAATGCGACTGATTGGAGAGTGTTTTATTATCTTAGCTCAACAAAAAGTGCTAGTTTAAGTGAGGTTTGCGAGTTTTATCAGATGGATAAGGCTATTGCGTCTAGGATTTGTAAGAAACTAGAAAAAGCAAATTATTTAGAAATTTCAAGCTCAAATGATAAAAGAGAAAAAATCATTTCACTTAGTTTAAAAGGCAAGGAATTGTTTTTTGATGCAAATATTTTAATTTCTAATTACGAAAAGCAAATTTGTGATGATTTAGACTATGCTGAATTTGGATTGTTCATTAATATGCTTGATAAAATCAATAAAAAATTATAAGGAGTTTTTATGGGATTATCCAAAAAGTATAATATTTGGAATAAGAATTTTATTTGTGTTTTTATTATTAATTTTGTTATTTGTTTAGTGTTTTTTATCACTACGATTGCTTCTACAGATTTTGCAAAAACTATATTACAATCTAGCACAGCAATAGCAGGTCTTGCTAATGGTATTTTTGTAATTGGAGCACTATTGTCAAGACTTTATTTTGGCTCAATTATTGATAATATAAACATAAAAAAAGTTATGATTATTAGTTTAGTTTTGTATTTTATACCTAATTTATATTACTTGTTTTTATCAACTAATTTTGAATTAATATTATCAAGATTGCTTGCTGGTATGTGTTATGGTGCATGCTCTTGTGCTTGTGGTGCTGCAGTAGCTAGACTAGTGCCTAGCAATAAAAGAGGAATTGGTATAGGATATTATGCGGTTAGTGTTGTATTAAGCTCTGCTATTGGACCATTTTTAGCAGTATATTTAGTGGGTAAAAATAATTTTAATTTATGTTTTATAATTTCTTTAATTAGTATATTAATAGCATTAATTTCAAGTGTAGTAATAAAAGTTAAAAGATTTAGAAAACATAAGATAAATCATGTTAAAAAATCTTTTTCAATTTTTAATTATATTGAAAAATCGGTTTTGGGTGTTGCTTATGTTGTATTTTGTATGGGTTTTGTTTATGGAGCAATTATTGCTTTTATAAGTTCTTATTCAAAAGAGCTTAATTTAATTGAAGCAGGTTCATTATTTTTTGTATTTTATGCTTGTATTAGTGTGTTTTCAAGACCAATTTCAGGTAAAGTATTTGATAAAATAGGTGCGGATTATGTAATAGTTCCTTCTATTTTGTTTTATGTAGCAAGTTTAATAATTTTAGCTTATACAAACAATTCTTTAATGATGTATTTATCGGCTATTTTTTGTGCTTTAGGATATGGAAACGCTACTTCAAGTCTTCAATCACTTGCTATAAAATTATCTCCTAAAGAGAAAATGGGCTTAGCAAATTCAACATTTTTTATAGCTTTAGATGTTGGAATGGGTATTAGTCCTTATTTGTTAGGTTTGATTGAGCCTAGTTACGGGCATTCTAGGATTTATGAAATATGTGCGGGGATAATTTTGTTTTCTTTAATATTGTATTATGCCTTTGTTATGAGAAAATCAAAAGATTTTAAAAAAGATTTAAAAGATTATGAAGATAATTTTTTAGAAAAAAATCACTCGGATATTATCATTAAAGACTAGGAGAAAATATGAAATTTAGTGGAAAAAATGTATTAATTACAGGTGCATCTAAAGGCATTGGTGCTGAAATAGCTAGAGTTTTAGCAGGATTTGGTCTAAAAGTATGGATTAATTATCGTTCAAAACCTGAACTTGCAGAGAATTTGAAACAAGAAATTGAAAAAAATGGTGGTAAAGCAGCAATTATTTGTTTTGATGCAAGTTGTGAAAGTGATTTTACAAATGCTATTAAAACAATAATTGATTGCGATGGAGAATTAAGTTATTTAGTAAATAATGCAGGAATTACAAAAGACAAATTAGTTTTAAGAATGAGCGAAGCTGATTTTGATGATGTTATAAAGGCTAATTTAAATTCAACTTTTATAGGTTGTAAAGAAGCATTTAAAGTGATGAGTAAAAAGCGTTTTGGTAGTGTTGTAAATATTAGTTCAGTTGTTGGTGAGATGGGAAATGCAGGTCAAGTAAATTATTCTGCTAGTAAAGGTGGAGTTATTGCTATGACTAAGTCTTTTGCTAAAGAAGCAGCTAGTAGAGAAGTTCGTTATAACGCAATTACTCCAGGATTTATAGAAAGTGATATGACAGATGTATTAAGCGATGAAATTAAACAAACTTATTATAAAGCAATTCCACTTGCTAGATTTGGTAAACCTAGCGAAGTTGCAAATGCAGTTGCGTTTTTATTAAGTGATTATTCTAGTTATATTACAGGTGAGATTTTAAAAGTTAATGGCGGAATGTATGTGTAATTTATTTACACTTTTTTGTAAGAATACGAGTTTAATTTTATTTTAGGAGAAAAAAATGTCTATTTTTGAAGATGTTAAAAAAGTTATTGTAGAAGAATTAGGAGCTGATGAAGCTAGTATTACACCTGATGCTAAAATTATTGAAGATTTAGGTGCAGATTCACTTGATGTAGTTGAATTAATTATGGCTTTAGAAGAAAAATTTGATATTTCTATTCCTGATGAAGATGGTCAAAAAATCGCAACAGTTAATGATATAGTAAAATACATAGAAGCAAAAAAACAATAAGGATTTAAATTGAGAAGAGTAGTAGTAACTGGCATTGGAATGATAAATGCCCTTGGGCTTGATAAAGAAAGTTCGTTTAAGGCGATTTGTGATGGAAAAAGCGGTGTTGGAGAAATTACTCTTTTTGATACCAGTGATTTAAGTGTTAAAATTGCCGCAGAAGTTAAGGATTTCGATCCTTTAACAGTATTAAATGCAAAAGATGTTAAAAAAGCTGATAGATTTATTCAACTTGGATTACACGCTGCAAAAGAAGCTATAAGTGATGCTAATTTTAAAATGGTTGATGGCGTGATTAGTGAAGTTGATTTAGATGAATTTGGAGTAGTAAGTGCAGCAGGAATTGGTGGCTTACCTAATATTGAGAAAAATTCTAATGTATGTTTGCAAAAGGGCGCAAGCAGGATTTCGCCTTTTTTCATACCTTCAGCTCTAGTTAATATGCTAGGGGGAATGGCTTCAATTGATTATAAATTGAAAGGTCCAAATTTATCTTGTGTAACTGCTTGTGCAGCAGGAACTCACGCAATTGGCGAAGCTTATAAAACAATAGTTTGCAATCAAGCAAATAAAATGTTAGTAATTGGAGCTGAATCAGCTATTTGTGCAGTAGGTATAGGTGGATTTGCTTCAATGAAAGCTTTATCTACTAAAAATGATACTCCAGAAACAGCTAGTAGTCCATTTGACGCTAGTAGAGATGGCTTTGTTATGGGAGAAGGTGCAGCTGCTCTTGTTTTAGAAGATTATGAAGATGCTAAAAAAAGAGGCGCTAGAATATATGCTGAAGTTATAGGGTTTGGTGAAAGTGCAGATGCAAATCATATAACTTCTCCAGCTTTAGATGGTCCATTAAGAGCTATGAAAAAAGCTTTATGTATGGCAAAGGGATTTGATTGCTCTGCTAATAAAATTAAAATTGATTATATTAACGCACACGGAACATCAACTCCAGCTAATGATAAAAATGAAACAGCAGCAATGAAAGAATTGTTTAAAGATGATATGCCTTTAGTAAGTTCTACAAAAGGTCAAACAGGACATTGTTTAGGTGCTGCTGGTGCTATTGAAGCAGTAATTTGTTTAATGGCTATGAGAGATAGTATAGTTCCACCTACAATAAATTATAAAAACCCTGACCCTGATTGTGATTTAGATTATGTGCCTAATGTGGCTAGAAAGCATACAATTAAAACAGCTATGAGTAATTCGTTTGGTTTTGGTGGAACGAATGCTTCAGTGATTTTTAGAAAATTGGATTAATTAAGATGGCAGCTTATTTAGATTTTGAGAAAAATATTCAACAATTAGATGAAGATATTATTAATGCTAATATTAAAGGCGATATAGAAGCAGTTAAGATTTTAAAAAAGAATTTAGAAAAAGAATTAACAAAAACCTATAAAAATTTAAGTGATTTTCAAAAGCTACAGCTAGCAAGACATCCTGATAGACCATATTCTCTTGATTATGTGAGAATAATTTTAAAAAATGCCCATGAATTACATGGAGATAGAGCATTTAGAGATGACCCTGCTATAGTTTGTTTTGCTGGTTATATTGGCGAGCAAAAAGTAATGTTAATAGGCGAACAAAAAGGTCGTGGAACAAAATATAAATTACATAGAAATTTCGGTATGCCACATCCAGAGGGTTATCGTAAGGTTTTAAGATTTGCTAAAATGGCTGAAAAATTTAAAATACCTATTGTATTTTTAGTAGATACTCCAGGTGCTTATCCTGGAGTAGGAGCTGAAGAGCGTGGTCAAAGTGAGGCAATTGCTACAAATTTATATGAATTAAGCGCTTTAAAAACAATAATTATTTCTATAGTAATTGGAGAAGGCGGAAGTGGTGGAGCTTTAGCTTTAGGTGTAGCTGATAAATTAGCTATGCTTAAAAATTCAGTGTTTTCTGTAATATCTCCTGAAGGTTGTGCTGCTATATTATGGAATGACCCAAGTAAAAGTGAAGCTGCAACAAAGGCTATGAAAATAAGTGCTGATGATTTATATGAGCAAGGATTAATAGATGATATTATAGAAGAAGGCATTGCTCATAGAAACAAAGAGATTACTGCAAATAATATACAAAATTATGTTTTAGAAAAAATAGAAGAACTAAAACCATTAAATCTTGATGAATTGGTTGCAAAAAGAATGCAAAAAATTCTCAAATTGGGTTCTTTTAATGAAGACAAATAATATTTATCCAAGTACCTTACTTGGATAATTTTAGGTTTGTATATGAAATATGTTTTTTTACTCAATATGGGTGGCGTAAATCAAATTGATGAATGTGAAGTATTTTTAAAAAATATGTTTAATGACCCTAATATTTTGGGAATAAAATCAGATTTTTTAAGAAGTCTTGTAGCGTTTATGATAAGAAAATTTCGTATTAAATCTATGAAAGAAAATTATAATAAAATAGGTGGTAAAAGTCCTTTAACTAAAATCCAAAAATCTCTTTGTGATAAATTAAATTCTTTGCAAAAAGATTTTCATTTTGATTTTATATCAACTTATGTTCCGCCTTTTGCTAAAGAAGTCTTAGCTAAATATGATTTTAAAGATAATGATGAAATAATACTATTTCCTTTATATCCACATCATTCTATAACCACTACCACATCATCTTTGCAAGATTTTTATAAAAATTTTGATAAAAAAATCAATATAAAAGAAATACCTTATTTTTACCAAGATGAGCTTTATAATAATATTATTTTAAATGAGATACAAAAATATAAAAATATTGATTGCTTGATAATATCAGCACATTCTTTACCGATAAAAACTATAGAAAAGGGTGATATTTACGAAGAGCATATAAAAGAACATTTTGCTATATTAAAGGATAAATTACAAAACGATTTTAAAGAAATTAAATTAGCTTATCAGTCGAAATTAGGACCTGTAAAATGGTTAGAACCTGCACTTAGTGATGAATTAGATAAATTAGGCAATAAAAGTGTTTTAATATATCCACTATCATTTTGTATTGATTGTTCTGAAACTATTTTAGAATTAGATATTGAATATAGACATCAGTATAAAGGTGATTATAATGTGTGTAAATGTCCAAATGATAGTGAAGATTTTGCTAAATATATCTTAAGCAAATTGGAATTTGCAAATACTAATTTAAATTATGAAAGTCAAAATAAAATTTAAGTTTAAAATGATTTTTTTATAACTAATATAAATAACTTATCAAAAGAATTTCAATAATTTTACTTGTTTATATTTGGTATCTTATTTATTCTTTACAATTTATATTAAGTTTTGAAATTCTTATTTTAATTTTTTAGATTTTATGGTATTTATAAATAGATTTATTTAGAGTATAAAATAGTAGTTTGGCTAAAATTAGATTTAAAAAATAAACTTTTATTTTAAATTCCATAGTTTTTAAGTTAAGATATATATTTTATTAAATTTTAAACTAATTTTAAAAATATAAAAGATTAGAGTTTTAAGTGTTTCTTATTAGCAAAGCAAATAAAATTATAATTAAAATTGTAAAAATAACATTAAAAAATGTAAGTAGTAAATATATATCATATACAAAATGTGGCGAATTTTTAAAATACTTGATTGTAATATCGCTTAAAGTTTTATAATGGAATTTAAAGAGCTTTTAAAGTATAAAAACTAATGCACGAAAAATATGTATAATCGTTATTAAATTTTACAAAATAGGCAAAATTAAATTAATCTTGCTAAGTCCTTAAAATCATATTTTAATGATATTTTATGTAGTTTGAGTTTTTAAAAATAATATTAAGTCAAGCTTAAGCAATATATTCCATAAAAATTCATCTAACTTTAGCGAGTAAAAAAAGTTCTTGGCTTTAAATATTTTTATCTATAATTTAAAGCTAATAGTAAGTTTTTGTTATCACAATTTTAAAATGTTGCAATGGTTGAGAATGTGGATTTACAAGGCAAATATTTGCTTTGTAATTTTTTCTGTTTTCATTTAATAAATTTAAAAATTAATAGATTTTTTCTATTCAAAAACTTATTCTGATTTATTTTTACTTAGAAGGGGATGGACACAAACTTCATTTAGTTATTCTCGTATCCTTATTACATAATTAGTCATTATCTTTGTTTTAACATAATCTAGGTTTTTCTAACCTTTATACTTACTTACATTTATAAAAATCAAGGTAGGTTTCTTAACAGCAGTTTTTATATTTTAGTTGTTATTTCATTTATTTTGATGTTAAATATTATGGAATTTAAAATAAGAATTTGTATTTGAAATTTCATAATTTAAATTCCATAATTTAATATAAAAAATCACTAATAAAAGCTATTTAAAATACTATTAATTGCGTATGTTTTAAATTCTAATATTTTAGATTTTACAAATAAGTTTAGTTTTAAAATTTAGAATTTAAAATGAGAATTTGATTTTTTAATACAGATTATATTTATGTTATTTTTATTAGCTGTAATACCTTTAAAACTCTTAATAACTTAGATTTAAATTTTAAAGATTTTATCTATAATGCTAAAAACATTATAAAATATTTTATCATCTATGATTGAAACTTGTTTGTTAATGCCTTTTGCGTTTAATAATTCTATGAATTTTTCTAAATCTTCTGGATTAAGCAATTCGGTGTTTATAATGCTGCTAAAGAATTTGTTTTTATAAGATAGATGCAAATTCTTGTGTGATGAAAATCTAATTTTTAAATATTCGAAATAATATTCTTTTAAATCATCATAATATATCCTTGTTTTACTAAAAAGTCTAATGATTTCAAAATATTCATCATAACAGATAATTTTTCTTATCATAAGTGGAAAAAGCACAAAACGAAAATGGTGAGGAAAGATAAGAAAAGTAAGTAACAATGCCAACAAATAACCATCATTAAAATACAAAATACAAGCAAAAATTATAATGATATACAAGCATACGAAAACATTAGGAAGTAATAAAAATAGTAATTTATATATAGAAAATAATATGCTTTTTTTAAGTTTTACTATCAGAATTATTTCTTTATCATTTTGCATAATATAAGCCTTTTTTTGATAATTTAAGATTACATTATTTTAGCAATTAAATTAGTTAGCTTTAACACTAATTAAAATATATTTAAACTAAATTCTTATTTTCAATTATATAATGTTTTAATTTTTATGCTATTAAAATTGGGCTTTAATTAATGAGTAAATTGCGAGAAAATCTCGCAATTTTTTATTTAAAGTTTAGATTTTTTACATCCTCATCAACTTTTTTCATAGCTTCTGTTGGTAGAGCACCTGTTGGTGGTTTGTGGTCTAGTTTTAGAGGTGCTGCTGGAATTGTTGCTGTTTTTGTTAATTCAATTTTAATTCCATAAGGAGCTAACGCATTTGCTAACTCTGCTTGTCCTTCTCTAGCTACTTCTTTACATTGACCTATAATTCTCATAAATTCTTGTGGTGAGTGGAAGCCATAGCTATTTTCACTAAATGATACGTCCCATCTAATATGTGCTTTTCTATGAGCATATTGTGCTTTTTCTATAACTTTTGAAATAGCATCATCTCTTGCTTTATCTTCAAGACTTGCAAATTCAGGAAGTTTTGCTAATTCTTCACGAGCTGTTTTTATATCAGCAATTAATGCTAATAAGTTATTTTCACAACCTCTAAGCTCATAAGCGTGGCGATTTTGAATAAAGCTAATTCTATCTTTTAATACTTGTTCGCTTTGTGGATGGCAAGTTTTACAAGCTGCATTTATATCAGCTAATGGAGATAGTATATTGTGATTAGTTACTTTGTTTGCTCCATCTCTTTTGTATGGCATATGGCAATCTGCACAAGTTACACCACTTCTATAATGTAAAGAGCTTGAATACATTTCAGCTTCTGGGTGTTGCATTTTAATTATTTTTGTTTTTGTATCTTTTTGAATGTAATCATATGGGAATTCACCATTTGCAAATTTTTCATCATAGTATTCATCAAAATTCTCTATTTTAAATGCTTCATCTTTTTTCCATTTTGTCCATGGGAATGTTAAAGTGCTATCTTTACCTTCAAAATAATACTCAACATGGCATTGCATACAAACATAATTTCTCATTTCTTTTCTACTAGCTTTGATACCACTTTTAGCGTCTGCTTCATAGCCTCTTAAAACCATAGCATTAACAAAAGCAGGGCGAGTTACACGAAGGCTCATATCATCTGGGTTATGACAATCCGCACAGGTTGATCCCATATGAGAGCCGTGAATTCCATCTCCGTATTTTTCTTCTACTTTTTTCATAACATCAAAATAAGGCATTTTATTCATATTTGTCCAAGCTTCTTTCATAGCTTCGCCTTTTTCACCAAATGCGTCAAAAAATCCCATTTTCTTTGCACCCATTACTTCAGTTTTACCCAGCATAAAACTTGGGCTTAATTTATCACTTTTATAAATAGCAGTTAAAAATCCAGTATGGCAATTTACACAAGCACCAGGCTGACCTTTAAATGCAGGTAATCCGTGAGCATTTAGATATTCTTTATTGTTTCTTTTTGTTTCCATTTGGTCAATTTGTGAGTAATAGTGAGTTCTTGGTTTAGAATAATCAACCGCAAAAGCATATCCATTCCAAAATGTTGTCGCAGCCGGCCAGCGAATAATCTTACTATAAGGTAAGCTTCCGCCAAATGGTGTTTCAATATATTCATCTTTCATTTGTAAATAACCATCTAATTGAGCTGGGAAATTTCTACCCCATTTTGCAAAATCTGGTTCTTCATCACTAATTTCAAAAGTTTTTAATGGTTGAGTTTTACTTTCACCTTTATGTTCTGCAATGTTTGTATTAAGTGCAAATAAGCCTGCACCACCTAAAGCAGCTACCACAATAGCCGCAACATAAACTGATTTTGACATATTTTCTCCTTTTAATTATGTAAATGACCTATTGTTCTATGACAGCTAAGGCAATCAAGTGGCTCGCTATTTAATTTTGTCGTTGCATTGATTGCATTATGTGCGTAGTCTTTATGACAAGTCGCACAATTGCGATTAACATCTTCGTGTGTCATTTCGGTAGGTTCTAAATTAGGTGGATTTCCTCCTACTGTAAAATAATAGCCGTGTTTTAATCCGTGATAAGCTTTTTTAGTCCAATAAGCTACCACATCACCTTGAGGTAAATGACAATCTACGCAACCTGCATTGCTTGAATGCTCACCTTTTGCCCAGCTATCATAAACATCTGTCATAATATGACATTTGCTACAGGCTTCAGGTTTAGAAGTCATCATTAAAAAGCCATCTGCTATTATAAAAGTATAAATTCCACCACCAATAAAAATCCCAATTACTATGCAAAGGGCTAATAAAAGTTTGTTTGTTGGTTTTTTCATTTATACACCTTGTGAAAATTTGAAACACTACTTTAATATAAAAAAGCTTAAAAATAATTGATGGTAATTAATATATTTTTTTAAATTTAATTTAATTTTTAAATATTTTATATTATTTTATGAATGTTTTTTCAATTTTTATTGAATTAAGAATTTTAAGTTAATTTAATGTTGATAATATTTATGTGCTTTACTTTAAAAAAAATATTAATCTTAATCAATAAGATTTTAAAGCAAATAATCTAATCTATTTTTACATTATTATTATAAGGAGAATAAATGCAAAGACGAGATTTTTTAAAGAGCACAGCAGTTGCAAGTGCAGCAGCTTGCATAAATCCTACTATTGCTTTAGCAAAAGACGAAACAAGTGAATGGACTTGGGATAAAGCAGTTTGTAGATTTTGTGGAACTGGCTGTGGTATTATGGTTGCTACTAAAAATGGCAAAATTGTAGCTACTAAGGGCGACCCTGAAGCACCTGTAAATCGTGGTTTAAATTGTATTAAAGGATATTTTAATGCAAAAATTATGTATGGAGAAGACAGACTTGTAACGCCTTTATTAAGAGTAAATGCTAAGGGTGAATTTGATAAGAACGGAAAATTTGCTCCAGTATCTTGGAAAAGAGCTTTTGATGAGATGGAAAAACATATGAAAAAAGCTTTAAAAGAACAAGGTGTAAATGGTATAGGAATGTTTGCAAGTGGTCAACATACTATTCAAGAAGGATATGCTGCTTCAAAATTATTTAAAGCTGGTTTTAGAAGCAATAATATAGACCCAAATGCTAGACATTGTATGGCAAGTGCTGTTATTGGTTTTATGCAAACATTTGGTATTGATGAGCCTGCAGGTTGCTATGATGATATTGAACTTACTGATACTATTATTTGTTGGGGTTCAAATATGGCTGAAATGCACCCAATTTTATGGAGCCGTGTAAGTGATAGAAAATTAAGAGACCCTGAAAAAGTAAAAATTGTAAATCTTTCAACCTATACAACAAGAACTAGCGACATTGCTGATATGGAACTTATATTTACTCCAAGTTCTGATATTGCAATATGGAATTATATTGCTAGAGAAATTGTATATAACAATCCAAAAGCAATTGATTGGGAATTTGTAAAAAATCATTGTGTATTTACAACAGGATTTGCTGATATTGGATATGGAATGAGAAATAATCCAAATCATCCAAGCTTTAGCGAAGCTGAAAAAGATACCGTAGCTAAAGAAAATGCAATCACTTTAGATAAAGATGAAGCAATAGCGTTAAGTCATTTAGGTGTAAAAGATGGCGAAAAATTTGAAATGAAACATCAAGCTCAAGCAGCACTTAACTGGCAAATTCAATTTGAAGATTTCAAAAAAGCACTTGAACCTTATACATTAGATTATGTTGCAAGCGTAGCTAAAGGAAATCCTGATGAAGATATAGAAGAATTTAAGAAAAAATTAAAAGCATTAGCTGATTTATATATTGAAAAAAGTAGAAAGGTAGTAAGCTTTTGGACTATGGGCTTTAACCAACATACTCGTGGTAGTTGGGTAAATGAACTTGCATACACTGTGCATTTATTAGTAGGAAAACAAGCAAAACCAGGTGATGGAGCATTCTCTTTAACAGGTCAGCCAAGTGCTTGTGGAACAGCAAGAGAAGTTGGAACTTTTGCACACCGCTTACCTGCTGATTGGGTTGTAGCAAATCCTAAACATAGAGCTAAAAGTGAAGAACTTTGGAAAGTTCCTGAAGGAACAATTAATGGTGTTCAAGGAAATCACTTTATGCAAATGATGAGAAATCTTGAAGATGGAAAGCAAAAATTTGCATGGGTTATGGTAAATAATCCTTGGCAAAATACTGCAAATGCAAATCACTGGATAAAAGCTGCTAGAGAAAAAGATAATTTTATAGTAGTAAGTGATTGCTATCCTGGAATTAGTGCAAAAGTTGCGGATTTAATTTTACCTACAGCTATGATTTATGAAAAATGGGGAGCTTACGGAAACGCAGAAAGAAGAACTCAACATTGGAGACAACAAGTATTGCCAGTTGGCGAAGCTATGAGTGATTTATGGCAATTATTAGAGCTTAGCAAACGCTTTAAATTAAGCGAAGTTTGGAATGAAGTAAAAATTGATGAAAAGACAACATTACCAAGCGTATTAGAAAAAGCTAAAGAAATGGGATATAAAGAAGATGATACTTTATATGATGTTTTATTTGCTAATAAAGAATGTAAAGAAATTTCATTAGATGATAGTGAAAGCTTAAAAGATTGGTTAAATAGCGAAGTTAAAGGCGATAGTAGAAATGTAAAAGGTAGTGATGGCAATGTATTTAAAGGCTATAATTTCTTTATTCAAAAATATTTATGGGAAGAATATAGAAAATTCGGAGCTGGTCACGGACACGATTTAGCTAGTTTTGAAACTTATCATAAGGTAAGGGGCTTAAGATGGCCTGTTGTTGATGGTAAAGAAACTCAATGGAGA
This sequence comes from Campylobacter sp. RM9331, assembly GCF_020137685.1. NCBI lineage: Bacteria > Pseudomonadati > Campylobacterota > Epsilonproteobacteria > Campylobacterales > Campylobacteraceae > Campylobacter > Campylobacter sp. RM9331. The sequence continues at coordinate 27,407 of NZ_JACGBA010000020.1, read as the reverse complement.
TTTAATACAAAATACGATGTATATGCTAAAAAAGCAAATCCTGAAGGTGATTTTGCATTCTATGGGGATTTTGATAAATCAATTAAAAGTGGTGATTTAGTAAAACCAACAAGTGAAGAAGCAACAGCAATTACAAATAAAGCTAAGATTTTCTTTAGACCATTTATGAAAGCACCTGAAAGACCATCTGAAGAATATCCATTCTGGTTATGTACTGGTAGGGTTTTAGAGCATTGGCATAGTGGAACAATGACAATGAGAGTTCCTGAATTATTCCGTGCAGTTCCTGAAGCTATGTGCTATATTCATCCAGAAGATGCTAAAGCTTTAGGAGTTGAGCAAAGAGAATTAGTATGGATAGAATCTCGCCGTGGAAAAGTTAAAGCTCGTATTGATATGCGTGGAAGAAACAAACCACCAAGAGGTCTTGTTTATGTTCCTTGGTTTGATGAGAATGTTTATATTAATAAAGTTACATTAGATGCAACTTGTCCAATTTCAAAACAAACTGATTTTAAAAAGTGTGCAGTAAAAATAACTAAGGCGTAATATTTATGAGAAGGCAATTTTTTACAAATACTATAAAGATTTTAGCAGTTGGTGTTGGAACTTTTAGCATATTCAAACTAAACGATACACCAAAAAGTGAAAGCAAAATTGAACTTAAAAAGAGTTTTTTTCTACGCCCACCAGGAGTTGTTAGTGAAAAACATTTTTTAGCTAATTGCATTCGTTGTGCTAAATGTGTAAAAGCTTGCCCTTATAATACTTTAAGTTTAGCTAAGATAGGGGAATTTGCTAGTTTAGGAACTCCTAAATTTAGTGCAAATGAAATTCCTTGCTATTTATGCGATGATTTGCCTTGTATTAAGGCTTGTCCGACAGATGCGCTAGATAAAAGTATTAATAAAATTTCTTTAGTAAATATTGGTCGTGCAATAGTAGATGAAAGCTCTTGTGTAGCTCATTTTGGAATTCAATGTGATGCTTGCTATAGGGCGTGTCCTTTTATAGATAAAGCTTTAAAGCTTGAATATAAAAGAAATGAGCGAACTAAAAAACATGCAATGTTAGTGCCTAAGGTTGATTATGATTATTGTGTGGGTTGTGGTTTATGTGAAAAAGTTTGTATTACTAAAAAGCCAGCTATTGTTATTTTGCCTACTAGTTTTATATTGGGTGAGAGAAATGATAATTATGTTAAAGGCTGGGTTAGTGGTGATGATGAAAGATTAAAACACATAGATACTAGCAAAAAACACGATGAGAAAAAAGCTATAAATTACCTAAATGATGGAGAATTTTAATGAAGATATTAAAAAATAAATATTTGATTTTAAGAAGATTTATCCAATTAGGACTTTTAGCTTTATTTGTATTACCTAGTGCTGATTTTATTTTAAAAGGAAATCTTAGCTCTTCGCTATTATTTAATAGTATTAGCTTAAGCGACCCTTTTGCGTATTTGCAAATATTTTTAGCAACTTTTACTCTTAATGTGGGATTATTTATATCTGCATTTTTAGTTTTTATTATTTATGCTTTATTTTTGGGTCGTGCATTTTGTTCTTTTGTTTGTCCTGTTAATTTGATTACAAATTTAGCAGATTTTATCAAGCAAAACACAAGTTTTAAAAGCTCTAAGCTGACTAATTTTAAACAAAACACTAGATATTTTATATTATTTAGTATTTTGATTTTGTGTTTGATAGCAAATGAGCCAGTATTTGAAAAGTATTCTCATATAGGAATAATTACTAGGGGAATAATTTTTATGCAAACTTCGGCTATATTTGTTGCAATTATTATATTTTTACTTGATTTATTTGTGCAAAGGAATTTAGTTTGTTCGCATCTTTGTCCATTAGGTGCTTTTTATAGTTTAATTTCAAAATTTGCTATGTTAAAAGTAAGTTATGATTTAAATAAATGCACTAAATGTATGAAATGCAAAATGATTTGTCCAGAAGCTCAAGTATTATCACTTATTACAAAATATAGTGGTAATGTTAGCAATAGTGAGTGCATTAAGTGTGCTAGATGTATTGAAGTATGCGATGATGATGCACTTAATTTTAATTTAATTAATTTTTTGAAAGGAAAAAAATGAAAAAAATATTTTTAAGTTTAGCTGCTAGTAGTTTGTTGATTGCTGCTAGTGTGAGTGATACTGAAATTGGTTTAAGAAAACATTCACTAAACGATGAAACAAAATTAGAAATCAAGAATTTTACATACTCTGAAAAAGAAGCTGGAGAAGCAGAGCGTTTTGAAAGAGCTTATTTAAATGCTCCACCACAAATTCCACACAATGTAGAAGATTTTTTACCAATTACTCAAGATAATAATATGTGTCTTAGCTGTCATGATTTAGGTGTTGATAATGAGCGTGTAAAGCTTAGTATTGAAGAAGCAACTCCTATGCCAGCAAGCCATTATTATGATTTAAGAAATGAGAAAAAACTTGATTCTATATCTCAAGCAAGATATAACTGCGTTCAATGCCACGCACCACAAGCAAATATTGATAGTGGAATCAAAAACACATTTAAGCCTGATTTTAGAAATGATGAATTAGGCAAACATCGTTCAAATTTACTTGATGTAATAAATGAAGGATTAAAGTGAAAAAATTGCTATTATTTATAGCTAGTTTAGGTTTAGCAAGTGAGCTAAACCTAAATGAATTAGAATATTTAGAATATGATTGCTATATAAATTATATCAATAATGAATTTGTAGCGTGTGGCAATGATATTTATAAAAATAATGATAAGGTTTTAAGCCTTGATGATAATATTATTTTTATTGATGATTACGATAGTAGCATTTTAGCAATTAGCTCAAAAGATGGGTTAAAGACTTTAAACATTTATAAAGATAATAAATTATTGAAATTTAAAATCTCAAGCGATATTAATAAGGCATTTTTATACAAAGATAAAATAATTCTTACTTCTTTAGGAAGCGAACTAATCATAAGAGATTTATCATTTAACTTAATAAAAAAAGTTCATTTTTCAAATGCAAGCATAAATGCTGCAAGTATTAATAAAGAAAAGGCAAAAATTGCTTTAGGATTTGAAAGTGGAAAAATAGTTGTTTATGATTTAAATTCTAATGATTTTATAAGCAAGGAAGTTCATAAAGATAATATTTATAATGTAGATTATAAAAAAGATAATATTATTTCTTGCTCAACTGATAGAAAAGTTATAATTAATGATGATAAATTAAATGAAATTACTAATATAGAAAGTGATAATTTAGTTTATAATTGCGCTTTAAGTGATAATTTAAATTTTGCTTATTCTTGCGATTTAGAAAATAATATTTGTATAGGTAAGGATAAAATAAATATAGGTAATTTATATCTTAATTCAATATTATTTGATAAAAATACATTAAAGCTCAATGCTTATTCAAAAATTTTATACAAAAAGGATTTTTAATGATTTCATCTTTAGTAGTTATTGCAAATGAAGAATTTGAAAACGAAATAAAAAATATAAAAGATGCCAACATAGAGCAAGTAATTGATAAAAAATTTATCGTTTTAATTGAAGCTAGTGATTTTGACAATACTTTAGCAACTTTTAATGCCATTAAGCGATTAGATAGTGTTATAGATGTTAATATGGCTTTTAGTGAAGCTAGTGAATTTGATTTAGAAATTAACGCTCAAAAAATAGCAGATAAAGTAAATGCTTTAGGCAATGCAGAGAATATTGAGTATTATGGAAACATTTATAATAAATATTAATAATTTAACTCGTAATTTTTTTATATTTTTATCTTTTAATATAAAATTCTTATAAGTATTATAATTTTAGATTATAATACTTACTCACATTTTTAATTAGATTAAAAAATTAATTTATTTTTAAGGAGAAGCTATGAATAAGCTTTTATGGATAGTTGTTGCTATTCTTGGAGCATTTTGTATGGGCGTTATTGCTTTAAATAATGGCGAAACAATAAATGCTGCTTGGATAGTTGTAGCTGCTGTTTGTATTTATACAATCGGCTATAGATTTTATGCTTTGTTTATAGAAACTAAGCTTTGCGGCGTTGATGCTACTAAGATTACTCCTGCTGTAGCACTTAATGATGGAAAAGACTTTGTTCCTACAAACAAATATGTTTTATTTGGCCATCACTTCGCTGCAATTGCAGGTGCAGGACCACTTGTTGGACCAATCCTAGCAGCTCAAATGGGATATTTGCCTAGTGTATTATGGATATTAATTGGTGGCGTTTTAGTTGGTAGCGTGCATGATTTTGTTGTGCTTTTTGTATCAAGCAGACGCGGTGGAAAAAGTCTTGGTGAAATGATTAAAGACGAGATGGGGAATTTCGTTGGTGTTGTTTCTATGATAGGAATTTTTCTTATTATGCTAATTATAATTGCTATTTTAGCTATGGTTGTTGTAAAAGCTTTAGCGCATTCTCCTTGGGGGACATTCACAATAGCTTCAACAATTCCTATTGCTATTTTTATGGGAATTTATATGAGATTTATTCGCCCAGGTGCAGTCGGAGAAGCTAGTATAATTGGCTTTGTTTTACTTATGATAGCTTTATATTTAGGAAAAGTTGTAGCAAACGACCCTGATTTAGCAAGACATTTTGATTTTAGCGTTCTTGAACTTAGCTTTATAATGATGGGCTATGGAATGATAGCTGCGATTTTACCGGTTTGGTTTTTACTTGCGCCAAGAGATTATCTTTCAACATTTTTAAAAATCGGTGTAATTTTGATAATGGCTATTTGTGTTGTTTTAGTTTCTCCTGAAATTAAAATGGCAAAAGTTACACATTTTATAGATGGCACAGGTCCTGTGTTTGCAGGTGGATTATTTCCATTTTTATTCATAAATATTGCTTGTGGGGCGATTTCAGGCTTTCACGCATTAATTTCTAGTGGAACAAGTCCAAAAATGCTAGAAAATGAAACACAAGCAAAAATGGTAGGCTATGGTTCAATGCTAATGGAGAGTGCGGTTGCTATTATGGCTTTAATTGCTGCTTGCATACTTCAACCTGGAGTATATTTTGCAATAAATTCAGCACCAGCAATTATAGGCACGACACTTGAGAGTGCGAGTGCAGCTATTAGTGCTTGGGGATTTAGCGTAACTCCTGCTGATATTCAAACACTTGCTAATGATATAGGCGAGAGCACTATATTAAGTAGAACAGGTGGAGCACCTACATTTGCAATAGGCTTATCATTAATTATTCACGAGCTAATCGGTGGAAAGGAAATGATGGCATTTTGGTATCACTTCGCTATTTTATTTGAAGCATTATTTATCTTAACAGCAGTTGATGCGGGAACTAGAACTTGTAGATTTATGGTTCAAGATATGTTAGGAAATGTTTATAAGCCACTTGCAAACACAAGTAATTTAGGAGCAAATATATTCGCTACTTTAATTTGTGTTGCTGGATGGGGCTGGTTCTTATATGGTGGTGCGATTGACCCACTTGGCGGAATTTATTCACTTTGGTCGCTTTTTGGTGTATCAAATCAACTTTTAGCAGTAGTTGCTATGTTTTTATGTGGCTCTGTATTTATTAAAATGGGAAAAAGAAAGTATATCTTAGCTATTGTTTTACCTGCGCTTTTTGTAATCTCAACTACATTTACAGCAGGTATTGCAAAGGTATTACCACAAAGTGAAAGCAAAATCGCAAACTCAATTTCTCACGTAGCAACAGCTCAAATTAATTTTGCTAAAGCTGATGAATTATTAGTAAAAATTAATGCAGGAGATAATAGTGAAGCGACTTTAAAAGAATTTAATAAAGCTAAACAAGTAGCACATTCTAATGTGGTAAATGCTATTTTAACGATTTTCTTCTTATTAGTTACCATAATAGTTGGAATTAAATTCGTTCTAATTTGGAAAGAAAGTTATTCTAATAGGTTTAGCATTCCACTTAAAGAAGTGGTTTATGAAAAAGCAGCTTCGTGAGTTTTTTTACGCAATGCTTGGAGCACCTGATTATGAAAAATATTTAGAGCATTTTAAGAAAATGCACCCTGATAAAACTCCTTTAACTAAAAAGGAGTTTTTCATAGAACAAACAAGCAAGCGTAAAACAAAATGCTGATAAAGATAAGTAGCTAGTTAGCTAATACAAATTATCTTTATTAGCAAATATTTTTATCTTTTTTTATAATTTTATTTTTAAAAATCTTGAATAATTATTAAATAATTTTAATCCATTAACTTCTTGTTAGCGGGGGGGGGTATTACAATAGCTCTTTTATTTAATCAAAGGAGTCATTATGGACAAAAGTTCTTATTTAATGTTGCTTGATAATAAAATATCAAGCGAGCAAAAGTTTATGCTAAGCAATAAACTTGACAGCTTAAGTGAAGAAAAATTTAAAAATCTTTCTTGTATTAATTACAAACACCCTATATTGGCAATGAATTTAGGGTTTTTCTTCGGGATATTAGGTATTGATAGGTTTTATCAAGGTAATAGGTCTTTAGGTTTTTTAAAATTAGGAATATTTTTAATAGGCTTAATTAGTATGCTTCTTTTTATAGGGATATTTATTTTATGGGCTTTATATATTTATGTTTTAATAGATATTTATTTTGTATATAAAGCAATTCAACAAAGTAATTACCAAAAAATTTTACAGGCTATAGGCTAAGTAATAATTGGTTGTCAATACCAAATAACGGCAAAATTAGTGCAAAAGATAATAGCATATAACAGAATTATTAAAAGCTAAATAATTTGTAAGATTAAATATTGCAAAGTTATTTTGCCTATATTTTGCCTTTAATCCATTTTAAATTTAAAAATAAAGAAAATAAAATTAAAGGAAAAAAATGAAAAAAAAGAAAAATATCGGTATTGGTGTTATTGTAGGTTTAATAGCTGCTAGTTTATTTAGCACTAAGGTATTTGCTTTTATGTTGTATTTAAAGAATCCTAATAACCCTTATAACTCGTTGAAAAATATTGAAGCAACAATTAACTTAGTAAAAAGTGTAGGGGAATTTGATAAATTTATATCGCAAGAGCGTTTGGCATTAGAACTATATGCTTCTTATGGTTTAACTTTTATCTTAGGATTTGCAATAGCGTTAATAGCATTATATTTTGTGCAAAAAGCTAAGAATAAAAATAAAATACAAAACTGATTTAATATTTTTATCTTAAAGTTATAAAAACATTAAGCTCTGTTATTTTTATAATAAAGCTTAATGTATAAATAAAAATTAAAATTATGATTAGACTAATTTTTTAAATACTAGAATTTAAAATCATCAAGAAGTTAAAATTAAAAAGCGTAAAATAATAACGAAAAAGCTATTTTACGGCTAATTGATTAAAATTTTTAATAAATCATAAGCTATATAAATCATTATTAGGCTAGTTAATATTTCTATAAAAAAATATATTTTTTTATTTAAAAGTATTTTACTAATTTTACTAACTCCTAATCCTAAAGAAAAAAACCACAAAAAAGAAGCACATACACCACCTAAGAAAAATAATATCCTTTCATTTTGTTGAATATTTATAGCGTTTGCTCCAACTAAAAATATGGTATCTAAATAAACATGTGGGTTTAGTAAAGTAATTGCTAAGGTTAAAGTTATTGCTTTTTTTACACTTAATTTTTCATTATCATTTTGAAAATCACAATTAGTGTTCATAAAGGCTGATTTTAGTGAAATCATCGCATAAGTGATTAAAAATAACATACCTAAAATTGTAACTATTAAACTCATTGTTTCGTTTTTTAATAATACTTTACCAACTCCAAATACTCCACAAGCAAGTAAAATAGCATCGCAAATAAAACAAATACTGCATATTAAAATTATATGATTTTTTAATATTGCTTGTTTTATTACAAACATATTTTGAGCTCCGATAGCAACAATTAATGATAATATTAATATAAAACCTTTTATAAAAACCATTGTAAAATCCTTTTAAAAATAATATTATATAAAAAAATAATTTTAAGGATTAATATGAAAAAACCAACAAAAGCACAAATGCAATTAATTAAAAAATTACCATTTAAATATCAAATAATTGCTTTAATTGTTTTTTTAGTAGTTGCAAATTTTTCTTATTTTACTTCTTTTACTAAAGAGTATTCACTAGAAAAAGTAAGTGATGGAGATACTATAGTTTTGCTTAGCAAAGGAGAAAAAATCAAAGTGAGATTTTATGGTATAGACGCACCTGAAAGCGCTCAAGAATACGGGCAATTTTGTAAAAATATGCTAAGTGATTTTCTTAAAAATAAAGATATTAAGTTAGAGATTAAAGACAAAGATAAATATGGACGGGTTGTAGGTATTGTCTATGCTAATGGCGAAGATATAAATAAAGCAATGGTAAGAAATGGTTGTGCGTGGTCGTATCAAAACTATACGAAAAAATATGTAGATGATGAAAAATACGCAAGAGCCAATAAATTAGGATTATGGCAAGGTAAAAATCCACAAAATCCAAGAGAATTTAGATTAGAGCATAAAAGAGATTGATTAGCAAATCTTTTATGTTATCTTTAGATTTTATTTTAACTTAAGGAGAAAGCTATGGGATTTTTTGATAAACTCAAAGCAGCTTGTGGTATTCCTGATTATGAAGCTTATTTAAAAGAGCATAAGGAAAAATACCCAAATGAAGAGCCTTTAAGCAAAGAAGAATTTTTAAAGCGTGAGAAAGAGCGTTTAAATTCTAATTGTGCTTGAGGTTAATTAAGAAGCAAGTTTGCTTATACAAGATTAAGGACAAGCAATGTTTAAAAAGCTTAAAGCATTTTTTAAAACAAAAACTCAAAGCTATGAAAAATACTTAGCTGAATGTGAAAAAACAGGCGAAAAGCCAAAAAGCGAAGAAGAATTTAAAACGATTAAAAAAAGTTGTTGATTATTTAAAAGAAGCTAGTTTAGTTTTACAAGTTAATTTAAAATAATTCCTATTTTAAAATTAAAATAGGAATTTCAAATATTAAAATCTTCTAAAAATTGTTGCTAAAATCCCACCTGAAATATTGTGCCACACGCTAAATAAAGCAGCCACAACAGCAGCTAAAGGATAAGCAGCAAAATGAGTAGTTGCTAGTGAAGCAGCTAAGCCTGAGTTTTGCATTCCTACTTCTATTGCTAGAGTTTTTTGTTTTGCTAATTCTAGTTTAAAGATTTTTCCCGCAAAAAAGCCTAAAAGATAGCCTAAGACATTATGAAGCATTACAACTACTAAAATAATGCCTAAATTATCTAAGATTTTTGTTGCATTTGCACCAACTACACTCATTACTATAGCTACAATTCCAAAGGTTGAAATAAGTGGCAAAATATCTTGTAATTTTTCAGTAATTTTAGGTAAAAATTTATGAGCTAAAACACCTAATAAAATAGGAATAATAATCACTTGAATAATGCTAATAAACATTGAAATAGCGTTAATATCAATGCTTTTTCCAACTAATAAATAAGTAATAAATGGAGTAATTATCGGAGCTAAAATCGTAGTGCAGCTTGTAATGCTAACTGATAAAGCAACATCAGCTTTTGCTAGGTAGCTAATTACATTTGAGCTAGTTCCACCAGGACAAGCACCAACTAAAGCAACACCTATTGCTAAAGCACTATCAAGTTTGAAAACAAAAATCAAAACAAAAGCTATAAAAGGCATTATTATAAATTGTGCAAAAATACCTATAATCACATCTTTAGGTCTTAAAAATAATTCCTTAAAATCACTAGCTCTAACGCTAAGCCCCATTCCAAACATAATAATTCCAAGCAAATAATTAACATAACTTGTCTTAATAATATTAGAAATACTTGGATAAAACAAAGCAAAAGTAGTGCAAACTAAAACCAAAATAGCTAAATTTTTTGAAATAAAATCGCTAATTTTTTTCATAAAATCTCCTTTAAAAAACACGAAATTTATTAAATTAAACTTTAAAGTAAATTAAAAATGAAAATTAGTTTTTATTAGTTTTATTAATTATTCTTTTGATAACATAAAGGCAAAATCAAAGGTAGAAAATATGAAAAAAATAATAGTAGTAGATACTTTAAATGTGCTATTTCGCTCTTATTATGCGATGAGGAATTTAAAAAGTGCAAAAGATGAAAAACCAATAGGAATGATATTTGGTTTATTAAATTTTATGTTAAAAATTGTTGAAGAAATTGAATGTGATTATGTAGTTTTTGCACTAGATAGCTCGGGCGGGTCATTTAGAAAAGAGCTTTTGCCTGATTATAAGGCTAATAGAAAAGAATTAGAGCCTGAATTAAAAGAGCAAATTCCAGTATGTATCGAGCTTATTAAAAAATCAGGATTTTTATCAATAGAAATTCCTAATTACGAAGCTGATGATATTATTGCTAGTGTTAGTAAGTTTGCTAAGCAACAAGGCTTATTTACTAGCATTTATTCAACCGATAAAGACCTTTATCAATTGCTTGATGATAATAATACCGAGTTAATTGGTAAGAATTATGAGATTATAAACGAGTTAGCTTGTATTGAGAAATTTGGCGTTAAGCCTTATCAAATGCTTGATTATTTAACCTTAGTAGGCGATAGTGCTGATAACTTTAAAGGTATTCCTGGTATTGGACCAGTTGCTGCTAAAAAACTATTAAACGAATACGATAGCCTTGATAATGTATATAAAAATCTAAATGTATTAGGCAATAAAAGTTCTCAAAAAAAATTAGCCGAACATAAAGATGATGCGGTTTTATCTAAAAAATTAGCAAAATTAGTTGATGATTTGCCTTTAGGAGATTTTCTAAGCAAGGCTAGTAAGCCAAGTATTAATATATTTAATAATATTGAAGATGAATTAAGAGAATTTGAATTATTTAAATTCTTAAAATTTATAGATAAACAAAACGAGATAAAAGAAGAAAAACAAGTAAGCTTAAAATATACAAAAACCTTATTAGATGATAAAGAAGAATTATTTAAGATTATAGATAATTTAGGTGATGAGGTTGGGTTTGATACCGAAACAACAGGGCTTAATTATGATGATAAGATAGTTGGATTTTCGTTTTGTAATCAAGATAAAAGCTATTATGTTCCAATACTACATAAAAATGCAAAAAATATTGCTAAAGAAGATGCTATAAAAGCTATAAATAAGATATTTGAAAAAGTAATAATAGGTCATAATTTAAAATTTGATTTAAAAATGCTGAAAAATGACTTAGGTATTTCATATCCAAAGAAATTTAAAGATAGTATGATAGCTGCTTGGCTACTTGATTCAAGTTCTAAATACTCACTTGATTATCTTGCTAAGGAGTATTTTGATTATACTTGTTTAGCTTATGAAGAAGTAGTTAAAAAGGGCGAAAATTTTAGCGATATTGATACCAAATTAGCTTGTGAATATGCAAGCGAAGATGCGTTTATAACTAAAGCAATTTATGAACACGCTTTTAAAAACTTAGATGATGAACGCAAAAAAGAATTTGATTTTGAATGTGAGTTTATTAAAGTTTTAATTTCTTTAGAAAATAATGGAATTACACTAAATAAAGAAAAATTATTAAATCTTCAAAATATATTAGAGCTTAATTTAAAAGAATTAGAAAATCAGATATTTAATATGGTTGGCTTAAGCTTTAATTTAAATTCTCCAAAGCAACTTAAAGAGATTTTATATGATAAATTAAAACTACCTGATAATTATAAAGGCTCAACTAATGAAGCAGCCTTACAAAGCATAGAGCATCCTATTGCTGAATTGATTTTAGAATATAGAACCGCTAGCAAAGTCCTTAGCACCTATGTTTTACCATTGCTTGAGTTAAATGTAGATAATCAAGAGAATTTTAAAGTGCGTTCAAACTTTTTACAAACAGGCACAGCAACAGGAAGGCTTAGCTCAAATAATCCAAATCTACAAAATATCCCTGCTAGAAGCAAATACGCAAGTTTTCTAAAAGAAGCTTTTATCCCGCAAAAAGGTTATTCATTTATTAGTCTTGATTATTCTCAAATTGAGCTTAGAATGTTGGCTCATTTTAGCCAAGATGAAAATTTATTAAAAGCATTTTTATTTGATGAAGACATTCATACAAGAACTGCTATTGAGATTTTTGGCACGAGCGATAAAGATAAAAGAAATTATGCAAAAAGCATAAATTTTGGTCTAATTTATGGAATGGGTGCTAGAAGACTTAGTGAAGAGTTAAAAATACCATATAGTGATGCTAGTGATTATATTAAAAAATATTTTGCTTCTTTTAGTTTGATTAAAGAATATTTTGAAAATACAAAAAAACAAACAAAAGATTTAGGTTATATCAAAACGCTTTTAGGTAGGAAAAGATTTTTCAAATATACAAATGATATTAAGATAAATAATGCAAACGATAGAGAATGTATAAATAGCATTTTGCAAGGTTCGGCAGCAGATTTAATTAAATTAGCTATGATTAAGATTTATCCATATTTGAGTGAAAATGCAAAATTGATATTGCAAATTCACGATGAGTTAATTTTTGAAGTAAAAGATGAATATGTATTAGAATTTTCAAAAATAGCTCAAAATATAATGGAAAATGCTTATGGTTTAAAAGTTAAACTAAAAACGAGTTTGAGTGTTGGGAAAAGTTGGGATAAATTAAAATAAAGGGAAAGGTTATGGAAATAATATTTGCTTGGAATAAAGACTATGAAACAAATATTGATAATGTTGATAAGCAGCATTATTATTTAGTGCAATTAATCAATGAACTAGCTTTAAAATTAAGCGAAAAGAATTTAAATAAAAATGAGTTAGATGAAGCTTTTAATGGTATTTTAAACTATGCTAAAGAGCATTTTTTAGAAGAAGAAACGCTAATGCAAAATGTAAATATTTTTAGTGATTTTTTTCAAGAGCATAAATTAAGTCATAAAATGTTTATAGAACAAACTAAGCAATTATATGATGATGTTGGAGATGGCACTAATAAAGAAGCTGTTAAGAGTTTGTTAGAGTTTTTGATTTCTTGGCTTGCTTTTCATATTTTAGGGATTGACCAAAATATGGCAAAACAAATAGAATTAATTAATCAAGGTCTTGAAGCTAAAGAAGCTTATGAGATAGTAGTTCAAAATGAAAATAAGCAAACAGCACCTTTAGTAAAAGCTCTTAGTAATCTTTTAAATGTTGTAGTTAAGAAAAATAGTGAATTATTAGAACTTAAAAGAAATCTTGAATTAAAAGTGAAAGAGAAAACAAGAGAATTAGCAGCAACAAATCAAACTTTAAGAAGTATAGCTTTAACAGATGTATTAACAAATTTGCCAAATAGAAGACATTTATTTGAAGTTTTAGAAGTTATTTTAAATGAAGCTAAAGAAAATTCATTAATTACAAGTGGTTTAATGATTGATTTAGATAATTTTAAAGAAGTAAATGACACTTATGGACACGAAATGGGCGATAAGGTATTAAGAGAGTTTTCGCAAACAATCAAAGAAACTATTAGAACTGATGATGTTTTAGCAAGACTTGGTGGAGATGAGTTTTTTGTTTTATTACCAAATACAGATATTGATGGTGCTATGTTATTAGCAAAAACACTTTTAAATGTTACTAGAAGTTTAAATATTCAAGTAGGAAATAAGCTAGATGATAGATGGAAAAGTAGTATTAGTATAGGAGTGGCTACAATTTTACCTACTACTATTACAAATTCTAATGATTTTATGAAAAAAACCGATTTAGCAGTGTATGCTGCTAAAAATGCTGGCAAAAATTGCATAAAAGTATATAATGAAGAAATTTTAACTAAATGAATGTAATATTTTAAGATTTAAATAAAGGAAAAAATGTGGATTTAACAACGGTCTTAGGAATGGTTTTAGCTCTTACATCTATTTGCGTAGGGGATATTTTAGAAGGTGGTAACCCATTACACCTTATTCATATTTCATCGGTTTTAATCGTTTTACCAACAGCATTTTTCTCTACTATGGTTGGAACGAATAAATATTTTATAAAAGGAGCTTTTAAAGAGCTTAAAATAGTTTTTAAAGGTAGTGGGGTTAATTTTCAAGCAAGAACCGATCAGTTAATAGAATTTGCTTCTATTGCTAGAAAAGATGGGCTTTTAGCACTTGAACCAAAAGTAGCTGAAATAGATAATCACTACTTAAAATCAGCAATGATGATGATGGTTGATGGTAAAGATGTTGAAGAGATAAAAGAAAGTATGGAGCTTGATATTTCTCATTCAGAAACTTATTATGATGAGTGTAGGGAATTCTTTTGTCGTGTAGGTGAGTCTTGTCCTACATTCGGACTTGTTGGAGCGGTGTGCGGTCTTATGCTAGCACTTCAATTACTTGATAATCCGCAAGCAATGGCGATGGGTATTGCGGGTGCATTTACGGCTACGGTTACAGGGATTTATTGTTGTTATGGAGTGTTTGTGCCTTGGGGAAACAAAATCAAAGGTAACGGACATGATTTAATAGTAGAAAAAGAGCTTATGATGGCTGGGGTAGTTGGTATAGCAGAAGGTGCAAATCCAAGAGATTTAGAGCAAAAGCTATTTTTATATTTCCCACATGGTTTAGTGCCTAAATCACAATTTGGTGAATAATAATGTCTAAGAAAAAAAAGTGCCCACCAATACCAGCATGCGAGAAATGGGCTGTTCCTTTAGCAGACTTTTTCTCATTATTACTAGCGTTATTTATTGCACTTTACGCTATTGCTTCGGTAAATACTGATAAAGCAAAGGCTTTAACTAAAGAATTTGTAAAGATTTTTGATTTTCCAAGCACGCAGGTGGTAGAAAAAGAGAGTAAAACAGATGGCAAACATAGTCCATCAAATAACGAAGAATCTCGTGCTTTACAAGCTCAAAATATAAATCAGCAAGAAAGTATAGAAAAACTAAAAGCTATCTTAGATCAAAGAGAAAACCAATTTTATATGGAACTTCCTTCAATATTGTTATTTAATAAAGATGAAACTAGAGTTGCAAATAGTGATGATATTTTATATCTTAAAAGAATTAAAATGATTATGCAAGGCTTAGGAGATGGGGTTCAGCTTGAAATTCGTGGATTTAGCGATAATGATGATAGTTATTTAACAAGTTTTGATTTAGCGACTGCAAGAGCTAGAGAAGTCCTTGAGATACTTATTAAAAGCGGGGTTGATTCATCAAAACTTAGTATCAAAAGCTATGGAGCAAACAATCCTAGATTTGATAATAATAGTTTAGAATCTATCAAAAATAATAGAGTTGAATTATATTTTAAAACTGATATAAACGATATAAAATCTCAAAAAACAATACTTGATGCAGTAGAAAAAGTTAAATAATTTTATATATATTTAAAGTTTTAAGGAATTTCAAATTCTTTTAAAGCTTTAAATATTACATTTTTACCATTTTTATCTTTTATAAATTAATAATAAAAACTTTATACTTATTTTACATATAATTAATTGTGTAATTTTGTAACAATTTTAGTTAAGTTTTTATATTTTTACTTTTCTTCACATTTTTTTCACACTACATTTTCAAAAAGGAGAAAAAATGAGACCAGAAGAGTTAAGAGCTTTAATTTCAAAAAACATATTTTAAAATTAAAGCTTAAAACTATAATGCTAAAAATGATTTAATAATTTTACTTTGTAATTAAAGTTAAAGCTATTTTTTAAAGCATTACTTACATAATCTTTTGCATTTTTACAAGCTGTTTTAATATCTTCGTTTAAAGCTAAATTACAAGCAATTGCAGAGCTTAGAGTGCAACCCGTGCCGTGAGTTACAATATTTTTTATTTTTTTGCCTTTAAAAATCGTAATTTCACCATTTTCGCTTAAAAAATCACTTGCTTTTAAATGTCCACCTTTTAACAAAACCTTACAATTTAGAGTTTTTTCTAGACTTTTTGCTGCATTTATTGCATCTTTTTCATTTGTGATTTTTTCGCCTAACAAAACTTCAGCTTCATATAAATTTGGAGTAATCAAATAAACATTTTTTGCAAAACCTTTTATAGCATTAATTGCC
Organism: Campylobacter sp. RM9331; assembly: GCF_020137685.1. Lineage (NCBI taxonomy): Bacteria > Pseudomonadati > Campylobacterota > Epsilonproteobacteria > Campylobacterales > Campylobacteraceae > Campylobacter > Campylobacter sp. RM9331. Next base: position 11,352 of record NZ_JACGBA010000020.1, on the reverse strand, counting down.
CTTTCATCAAGCAATCTCGCACCACTTGTAGATACCATTACTGGATCTAATACGATTTTACTATATCCATTTAGAGTATTTTTAACACAATTTATAATTTCTTCATCATAAAGCATTCCGATTTTTATAAAATCTATTTCGCATTCATCAAAACAAGCTTTTATTTGAGCTTTTATAAAATCTGCATCAACTCTTAAAATGCCAAAAACTCCGCTAGTATTTTGAGCAGTTAGAGCTGTAATTACACTCATTGCATACATTTTATGAGCTTGAATTGTCTTTATATCAGCTTGCAACCCAGCCCCACCAGACGGGTCACTTCCAGCTATACTTAATATCTTTTTCATTTAATTCTCCTATGTTTTTAATATTTATTGTTGCATTTTTGCAATTGATTCCAATGCTAAAAATGTCGTTTTTATTAGCTAAATCAATTATTTTAGAGCTATCATCAATTAAAATAAATTTATTAGTATTTAGCTTATTCATACAAGTTTTTAAAGCTATTTGAGTAGTTTTTAAATATTTTCTTTCATCTTGAATGAAAACAAATTTATCTAAAATATCAAATCTTTTTAAAACAAGTTTTGCAAATGGACTAGCTGTATAAATACACTTTTTATAAGCTTTAAATTTGGCTAAAAACTCATTTACACCTATACATAAATTAGCTTCTTTGCTATAAAAATCAATGCAAGTTTTAATGATTTTTTTACTTAATTTAGTTTTGTTTAATTCATCAATTTTTTTAAGCCCATCATAAAAACTTAAATCATCTAAATTATATCCATTAGCTAATTCTTGCCAAAAGCCAACGCTATCAATGATTACGCCATCAAGGTCAATTATAAAAGAGAAATCTTTTTCCATAATTTTTCGCAATTTGCTTTATAATTTTGATTTTCATAAATCGCACTTATACAAGCTATATTTTTTATTTTAAATTCTTTTAAATTGTCTATATTTTGATAATTTAATCCTCCTATTGCCACTTTAGGAATGTTTATTTCTTGCACTATTTTTATTAGGTCATTTTTGCTTAGCATTTTTGCATCTTTTTTAGTATTGCTCTCATAAATTGCTCCAATGCCTAGATAATTTGCTCCTAATTTTAAGCCCTTTAACGCTTCTTCATAATTACTTGCACTTATTCCTAAAAACATATTTTTTGGTATTTTTAGATTTTTGTTTATATCACTTTGTCCTAGATGAATACCATCAGCATTTAGCTTAATTGCAAGTTCTAAATCATCGTTTATTATTAAAGCTACTTTTTTTATTTCACAAAGATTTTTTAATTTTAAAAGTGTATTAAGGCTATAATTGTTCGCTTTATTTCTTACTTGAAAGCAAGTTACATAATCAAATAAAATCTCACAAATATCTAATAATTCATCTTCTTTAGTGTATATATCATCACTAATTGCATAAAATCTTAAAATTTCATCTAAGTTTTTCAATTTTTATCCTTTCTTTTATGGTAGTTCCATCAATTTTGCTTAACTCATCAATTAAGTGCATTTTAAACGACATAGTGCCATTTGCTTTAGTTTCGGCTATTTCAGCACTTATGTTAAATGCACTTATACCTGTGATTACAGAATTTAATTTATCATCATTTGCCCCTACAAAAACGGCTAAGATATTGCCTAGCATACAACCTGCACCTGTGATTTTCGTCTGCATTGCCGAACCATTGCTTAGCATAAAAACATTTGTTTTATTGATGATAAAATCATTTTTACCTGTGATTACCAAAATAGTTTTATGTTTTTTAGCAAAATCAATGTATTTTTCTAAACCATTTTGATTTATTTCATCACTACTATCGCAGCCACTTGTATTTAATGTCTTATTTACTAGATAATTTATCTCGCTTGCATTGCCTTTAATTACACAAAACTTTATATTTTGCATTAAATATTTACATAAATTATTTCTTGCATTACTAACTCCTGCTGCAACGGGGTCAAAAACAATAGGAATATTTAATTCATTTGCCTTTAAGGCTGCGTTTTTATGGGCTTTTATTAGATTGTCGTTTAACTGCCCGATATTTAGCAAAACCGCATTACTAATTGTAACAATTTCGCCAACTTCTTCATAAAAATCTCCCATAATAGGTGAGCCACCAACAGCTAAAATAGCGTTAGCTGAGTCATTTATCGTTACATAATTTGTAATACTTTCTACTAAAGTTTTATGATTTCTTGTTTTTTGCATAATGTTTTGATACATATTCTCCTCCTAAGGTTAAAATTAAAATGATTAAAAAAGTTAAAATTGATGCTAAAAAATCAAAATAAATCAGTATTTGGTAAATTAAAAATCCAATAAACCAAATTAAAAAATTTAATTTAGCTGAATTTTTGAGTTTAAAACAATATACACATACCATAACCGATGCCATAGGTAAAAATACTGAACTTAATGTATATAAAAAATTTTCATATAAAGAAAAAGGTATAAAAATAGCTATTAATAAAGCAATAAAGATTATTAATAAAATTGTAATTTTATTACCAAATTTATTATTTATATTTTTAATACTTTCATTAGCTGAAAAAATATCTAAATATGTTGTTGTTATTGTTGAAAAAATAATCAAAAATATTATTAACATTGATAATTTTAAAGTGATTAAAAAACTAGAAAGGTCGCTATAGTATTTCATAGTTAAATATCCAATTATATACATAAGCGAACTTCCTAGAAAATACGCAACTGAAGCTACTAAACTATCTTTTATTGGATTTTTAAAATATTTTGTATAATCACCAACTAATGCAAGCCAAGAAATTGGCATAGCAATACTTAGTTCAATAGCATTTATTAAGTTTATTTTATTAACTTCTATTTGGTTTAAATTAAGATTAATTAAGTTATAAAAAATATAAATTACTATCAAAAAAAGTATGCAAACTATAAAATTATTTATTAACATTAATAAATTTTGTTTTAATAATAGCCATATTATTAAAAGTGATGATAACAAAATTGCTACTAAGTTAAAATTTGTATTTGGATATAGTCCATTTAGTAGTATTGCTGCACTCATAATCATAACTGCACTCCAGCAAATTAAAGCTAGAAAATTGCAAAATGAAAAGAATATTTTGCCATTTTGTGAGTAAAAATATTTAAGACTACCCATAGCATTGTATTTTAGTTTAGTGCTAATATACATCATAGCAAAAAATAAAATTCCACCTAAAAAATGTCCAAAAAATATAGCAAATAAAGAATCACTTAAAATAAGACCTGAAAATAAACTACCGGCTTCAATTTCAGCTAGCGAAATACTAGCTCCAAGCCACAAGAAAAAATTACTCATACAACTCTCCATAAAATTAATTTATGGGAATGCTAAGAAAGGATTAGAAAAAATTTTGCATCTCCCTACGCTGGCATTACCCAAACAGGTTCAAAGGGTCAAGACTATTACGCCTACTCTCAGCTTTCGCTCCCCTAAAATCATTATTCTAATTAAAATTAGTTATGAAATAGATATATAAAATATTACAATAATTATTTGTTATATTGCAATAATTTCTTAATTTTTAATATAAATAATCAATATATTTAATACTTATTTTATATATAATTAATTGTGTAATTTTGTAACAATTTTAGTTAAGTTTTTTATATTTTTACTTTTCTTCACATTTTTTCACACTACAATTTCAAAAAGGAGAAAAAATGAGACCAGAAGAGTTAAGAGCTTTAATTTCTAAAAATGAATTCAATAAACCTACAGCAGGGGTTTGTAAAGGTTATGTTCAAGCTAATCTTGCGATTTTGCCTAAAAGTGATGCTTATGATTTTTTATTATTTTGTCAAAGAAACCCTAAACCTTGTCCTTTAATTGAAGTCTTAGACGCGGGAGAATATCTTACAAAAACAAGTGCAAATAATGCAGATATTAGAACGAGTATTCCTAAATATAGAATATATAAAAAAGGCGAATTAGTAGAAGAAACAAGTAATATTATTAATCATTTTAAAGATGATTATGTGAGTTTTTTAATAGGTTGTTCGTTTTCATTTGAAGCAGCTTTATTAAATCATAATATACCTTTAAGACATATTGATGAAGATCATAATGTGCCTATGTATATTACAAATATTGATTGTGCAAGTGCTGGTAAGTTTTATGGAAAAATGGTTGTTTCAATGCGACCAATTAAACATAAAGATTTAATCAAAGCTACAACTGCAACTGCTCTTTATCCTAGCGTGCATGGAGCACCTGTTCATATAGGAAATCCTAGTGTAATAGGTATTAAAGATATTAATAATCCTGATTTTGGAGACGCATCTACTATTTATCCTGATGAAGAATGTGTATTTTGGGCTTGTGGGGTAACTCCGCAAAGCATAGCACTTACTAGTAAGCCTGATATTATGATAACTCATTCTCCTGGATATATGTTTGTAACGGATAGAAAAGATAGCGAATATAGTGTGTTTTAGTATTAAAAAAATAAATTTAAAGGATGATTATGTATAACAAATTTAAAATTACAAGCGAAACTTCATTGCTTTTATATCTTGAGCCTCCAATAAGCATAGAAAAACAACGCCTATGCTATGCACTTAATTTAGTAATTAAAGATATGCCTTATATAAAAGAAGTAGTGGTCGGAATGAATACTCTTTATGTCTTAACAAGTGATTTAAATTATAAAGATTTATTAGATTTACAAAGTAAATTAAATGAGTTAATTACTAGCACTAAACCACTAGAGCTATCAGGAAGATTGATTGAAATTCCTGTTGATTATGGTGGGGATTTAGGACTTGATTTAAAAGTAATTGCAAAGGCTAAAGGTATGAGTATGAGTGAGTTTGCTAAATTACACGCCGAGCCTATTTATGATGTTTATTTTATAGGTTTTCAACCAGGATTTGCATATTTGGGTGGATTAAATGAGATTTTACACACTCCAAGGCTTAGCACCCCAAGACTTAAAATTCCAGCAGGTTCGGTTGGTATAGGTGGAGCTCAAACAGGAATATATCCTTATCAAAGTCCAGGTGGATGGAATATCATAGGAAATACAAAGGCAAAATTATTTGATGTAAATAGCGAAAATCCGAGCCTTTTAAAAGCAGGTGATAGATTAAAATTTGTAATCAATAGCATTAAGGAGAGATTATGAAAATTACAAAAATATCATCAATTGCAACTATCCAAGATTTAGGTAGGTTTTCGTATAAAGGTTATGGGGTAAATGAGAGTGGGGCTTTAGATAAGTGGAGCTTTATGTTAGGTAATGCTTTATTAGGAAATGACTTAAATGCACCTGCAATTGAAGTGATTTTAGGTGGGATAGAAATATATTGTAATAAGGCAATGACTTTTTGTATCACAGGGGCAAATTATGAAGCATTCATAGATGAAAAGCCAATTCATAATAATTATAGAATTAGAATTGAAGCAGGAAAAACTCTTAGATTAATAAGAGCTATGTCAGGAATGTGTGCTTATATTTGTGCTTATGGTGGTTTTAGTGCTGATTTTGTTCTTAATTCAGCTTCTACAAATCTTAGCGCATCTTTTGGTGGATTTAATGGTAGAGCATTAAAAGTAGGCGATGAATTAAGCATAGGTTCAAGAATGAATTTATCTCAAATAGCAGTATCTAGGATAAAACCAAGAGATAAAATAAGAATAATTAAAGGTGCTGAATGGGAGCTTTTTAGTGATGAAGCAAAGCATAATTTATTAAATCAAGAATTTAATATATCAAGCTCAAGTAATAGAATGGGATATAGGCTAAATAGTGATTTTAAACTTAATTTAATCAATGAATTAAGCTTGCCATCTCACGGAGTTAGTGCAGGAACTATTCAAGTGCCAAGTAGTGGAGAGCCTATAGTTTTATTAAAAGACGCACAAACAACAGGCGGTTATCCAAAAATTGCTCAAGTAATTGAAGCTGATTTAGGGCTTTTTGCTCAAAGTAGAATTAATTCTAAGATTAGTTTTGAATTAGTAAGTATTGAAGAAGCTCTAATGGCAAAAAAAGAAAGAATTTCACATATAAATCAAATAAAGGAGTATGCAAGTGAGAATTGATTTTAATTCAGATTTAGCTGAAGGTATGCAAAATGATGATGAGATATTAGCTTTAATAAGCTCTGTTAATGTATGCTGTGGGCTTCACGCTGGCGGATATAAAGAAATATATAATACTTTAATTAAAGCTAAAGAATATAAGCTAAGAATAGGAGCTCACCCAAGCTTTAATGATAGGGCAAATTTTGGAAGAACTAATGAGAATTTAAATAAAGAATTATTACAAGCACTACTTGCTTATCAATTTGGTGCGATTAAGCAAATGTGCGAATTAGTAGGGGTAAAATTAAGCTATGTTAAACCGCACGGAGCTTTATATAATATGGCTTGTGTTGATTTAGACTTAGCAAAAAATATTGCAATAGAAGTTGCAAAATTAGGCAAAGATATAGCATTAATGGGGCTTAGCAATTCTTGTTTAATTAGTGCAGCAAATGATGTAGGCATTAATAGTATTAGTGAAGTTTTTGCTGATAGAAGATATACAGATGATGGTTTATTAGTATCAAGAACTAAAGAAAATGCTTTAATTGAAAATGAAGATGAAGCAATAAATCAAGTATTAAATATGATAAAACATTCATATGTAATCAGTGAAAATGGTAAAAAAATTAATATAAAAGCTGATAGTTTATGCGTTCATGGAGATAGCAAAAAAGCACTTTTATTCGCACAAAAAATCAAAAAAACTTTAGAAGAAAACAATATAAGCATAAGGAGTAATTAATGAAAAATAATAAAGCTATATTAGGTGCTGCATTTTTAATGGCTACTTCAGCAGTTGGACCTGGATTTTTAACTCAAACTGCTAGCTTTACGCAAAGCTTAGGGGCTAGTTTTGCTTTTATTATTTTAATGTCGGTTTTAATGGATATTGGGGTTCAATTTAATGTATGGAGAATTATTGCAGTTAGTAAATTAAAAGCTCAAGATATTGCTAATAAGGTCTTTCCAGGTGTAGGATATTTATTATCATTTTTGATAATTTTAGGTGGACTTGCATTTAATATAGGTAATATTGCAGGTGCTGGACTTGGATTTGAGACTATTTTTGGGATAAATCCTATTTTAGGAGCTTGTATTAGTGCAGTAATTGCTATAGGTATTTTCATTAATAAAGACGCAGGTGCACACATGGATAGATTTGCTAAGATTTTAGGTACTATATTAATACTTATAATAATTTATATTGTGTTTAAATCAAATCCACCTTTAAAAGAAGTGGCTATTGAGACATTTGCTCCATCAAAATTTGATGCTTTAAGCTTGGTTACTTTAATAGGCGGAACGGTTGGCGGATATATTACTTTTTCAGGTGCTCATCGCTTACTTGATGCGGGTATTTGTGGTGTTGAAAATCTAAAAGAAGTTAGTAAAAGTTCGGTTTCAGGAATAATTATAGCTAGTATTATTAGGGTATTTTTATTTTTAGCAGTTTTAGGTGTTATTTCTTTAGGCGTTAGTTTAAATCCTAACAATCCAGCTCTTACTCCTTTTGAATATATTTTGGGTAATTTTGGTAGTGTTGTTTTTGGTATTGTAATTTGGGCTGCTTCTATTACTTCAGTGGTTGGTTGTGCTTATACATCAGTTAGTTTTATATCAAGCTTTAGTCCTTGGCTTAAAAAGAATGAAAACAATATAATAATAGCTTTTATTATATTTTCTACTTTAGTATTTTCAACTATAGGAAAACCAACTGCAGTATTAATTTTGGTAGGGACTTTAAATGGTTTTATATTGCCTATTGCTTTATGTGTGATATTAATTGCAGCTTATAAGAAAAACATAGTAGGAGATTATAAACACTCTAAACTACTTGCTTTAATAGGTTGGTTAATTACCATTGCTATGGCGTATTTGTGCTATGTAACTTTAATGAAATATATAAACTCTTAAAATAATTAGAATTTGAAATTAATATTTCAAATTCTAAAACCCCTTTAGCTTATTGTCTATAGCTAAAAATAATTATTTTATTTAATTATGTATATCAAATATATCTAATAAAGTAGAAGTTACTTCTTCTATGCTTTTATTTGTGATATTTAAAAATGGGATATTGTTTATCTTCATTAAAAATTCTGCATTTTTTACTTCATTTTTACAATTAATTATACTTGCGTATTCAGAATTAGGCAGCCTTTCGTTGCGTATTTCACTTAGGCGATATGGGTCTATGCTAAGACCAAAAAGCTTGTTTTTATAAGGCTTTAAAGCATTAGGCAAAGCACAAGCCTTAAAATCATCAGGAGTTAGTGGATAATTTGCTACCTTAATTCCATATTGCATAGCAAGATAAAGGCTAGTTGGTGTTTTTGCTGATCTTGAAACCCCTATTAAAATTATTTGAGCATTATCAAGTGCGTAGATGAATTGCCCATCATCGTGCTCTAAAGTAAAATTAATAGCTTCTATTCTATTTTGATAATTTTTATTATGAGTGTTTGAGTGAGATAGACCTTGTTTTATGCTTGGTTTTACATTTAATTTATTTGAAATTAAGCTAACAAAAGGCTCTAATAAATCTATAAAAACACAATTAGAATTCTTAATATGATTAGCAATATTTACATTAATTAAAGTGCTAAATGCTAGCGGAATATCGGTTTTTGCTAATTCATTAATTTTATTTGCAACCTTAATCGCCTTTTCTTCAGTATTTATAAAAGGTTCTCTAATTTGTGTGAAAACATATTCATCTTCAAATTGAGCTAATACCGAGTGAGCAAATGTTTCAGCGGTTATTCCTGTTCCATCACTTATAAAAAACACAATTTTTTTATTTAATTGTTTCATTTAAGTTATCCTTGCTTGTTAAAATAAAATAATTCTATCAAAAAGGAGTGTGAAAATGGAATATGTTTTAGCTTTTTCAAAACTTAGAATGAGCGATGTAGAAATAGTTGGTGGTAAAAATGCTAGTTTAGGCGAGATGATTTCAAATCTTGCTAGTAGTGGGGTTAGAGTGCCTGATGGTTTTGCAACTACAGCACAAGCTTTTAGGGATTTTTTAAAATACAATAATTTAGATGAAATAATTAATAATGAATTAAGAAATCTAAATCCTGATGATTTAGATGCACTTGCTAAGTGTGGAGCAAGGATTAGAAGCTTAATAACTAAAGCTAATTTTCAGCCTTTATTTTTAGAGCAAATCACTAAGTTTTATAAAGAATTAGATAGCGATGGATTAGGCGCTTTTGCTGTCCGCTCATCAGCTACCGCAGAAGACTTGCCTGATGCTTCTTTTGCTGGTCAGCAAGAAACTTTTTTGAATGTTAGTGGAATTGATGATGTATTGGATAAAATCCGTTTGGTTTTTGCATCACTTTATAATGATAGGGCGATTTCTTATAGAGTGCATAAGGGTTTTTCACATTTTGAAGTATCGCTTAGTGCTGGTATTCAGCGTATGGTAAGAAGCGATAAAGGAAGTAGCGGGGTTATGTTTAGCCTTGATACTGAAAGTGGATTTAAAGATGTTGTATTTATCACTTCATCTTATGGATTAGGCGAATGTGTGGTTCAAGGCTCGGTGAATCCTGATGAGTTTTATGTATCAAAAACTTGCCTAAAAAACAATAATAAAGCAATAATCTCAAGAAAAATTGGCTCAAAGTTAATTAAGATGGAATTTAAAGAAGAAAGAAAAGCAGGAGAAAATGCCGTAAAAGTAGTAGATGTAGCTAAAAATATGCAAGATAAATTTAGCCTAAATGATGAGCAAATAAACGAACTTGCAAGATATGCTTTAATTATAGAAGAGCATTATAAAAGACCTATGGATATTGAATGGGGATTAGATGGATTAGATGGTAAGATTTATATACTTCAAGCAAGACCTGAAACCGTTCAATCTCAAAAGAAAAAAGATATAAGCTATAAATTAAAAGAAGAATCAAAAGTCCTAATAACAGGTAGAGCAATAGGACAAAAAATAAGCGTTGGGGTAGTTAAGGTTATAAATGATATTAGTGAGATTTCTCGTGTAAATGCTGGAGATGTAATAGTTACTGATATGACCGATCCAAACTGGGAGCCTGTTATGAAAAAAGCCGCAGCAATAGTTACAAATAGGGGTGGTAGGACTTGTCATGCAGCAATTATTGCAAGAGAGCTAGGAATTGGTGCAGTTGTTGGCACTAGTAATGCTACAACTATATTAAAAGATGGAGATTTAGTAAGCGTTAGTTGTGTTCATGGAGATGAAGGTAGGGTTTATGAAGGGGCATTAAAATACGAAGTAATTGAAAATGAAGAATTTGAAATGCAAAATTGCGGTGTAAAAATAATGATGAATGTGGGAAATCCTGCATTAGCATTCAAATTCGCACAAATGCCAAATGATGGTGTAGGACTTGCTAGACTTGAGTTTATTATAAATAATCACATAGGCATTCATCCTAATGCTATTTTAGATTACGGCAATATAAATGATGATTTAAGAAATAAAATAAATGAAGCTAGTAAAGGCTATGCTAATGCAAGAGAATTTTTTGTATCAAAATTAGCCGAAGGTATAGCTACAATTGCAGCTGCTTTTTATCCCAAGCCTGTGATTATTAGACTTAGTGATTTTAAGACTAATGAATATAGAAAATTATTAGGTGGAGAATTTTACGAAATGCACGAAGAAAACCCTATGCTAGGATTTAGAGGTGCAAGTAGATATTTAGCTCCTAGTTTTGCGGAATGCTTTAAGCTTGAATGTGAAGCTTTAAAAATAGCAAGAGATGAAATGGGGCTAAATAATATTGAAATTATGGTGCCTTTTGTAAGGACTTTATCACAAGCAAATTCAGTTATAAATCTATTGGCAAAAAATGGCTTAAAGCGTGGTGTAAATGGCTTAAGAGTGATTATGATGTGCGAAGTGCCTAGTAATGCTATTTTATGCGATGAGTTTTTAGAATATTTTGATGGTTTTAGTATAGGTAGCAATGATTTAACCCAGCTTACTTTAGGACTTGATAGAGATAGTGGAATGGATATTTTAGTGGCTGATTTTGATGAAAGAGATGAAGCGGTTTTATTTATGTTAGAAAGAGCAATTACAGCTTGCAAAAAAGCAAACAAATATGTAGGAATTTGTGGTCAAGGTCCAAGTGATCATATAGATTTAGCTGTTTGGCTAAAACAAAAAGGCATTAGCTCAATGTCGCTTAATCCTGATAGTGTTATTAGCACTTCAAAACGCCTAGCTAGTATTTAAAAATAGTTAATTTACATTGCTAAAAACAAAAAAGCAATGTAAATTTATTTTTTTT
>NZ_JACGBA010000019.1:0-42566 GCF_020137685.1 Campylobacter sp. RM9331 | reverse complement strand
TGATAAGCTTACAATCGCAATTATTATAAGTGCAGTAGTGATTATAAAAGTAATCATATTATTATAGCTTTGTTCTTCTGTATCTTTTGATACTTTTTCTATTGAAGTTTTGCTAATTGTCTCCCAAGATAACCAAGTCATAAAATAAAGCCCACTTGCTTTATCCTTACCTGTATATGCTAGTTTTTCAGTAACTTTATTAGAATTTGAATCTTCATAAAAATATCTTATATAACCATCATTATTATCAGCACTCTTAATCATTTCTTGTATGAAATACATTCCTTTTGCGTCTTTTTCGTTAAATTTATTATTGTTTATCCAAGAAGCAGATGGGTGATAGTATATGTTTCCATCTTTATCAAACACGGTGTAATAACTATTTGCTCTACCAAATCTTACTTTAGATAAATAATCTTGTAGTTTATTTTTAAACTCACTTAAGTTATTATCATTTTTATACTCTTCATAAATAGCACCAGAATACTTCATAACACTTTCTACCAGAGCTTTAACTTGCTGCTTTTTAGCTGTTAAAATTTCATCTTCTACCGTATGTTTTGTGTAATTTACAGAGTAGTTATCATAGTATTTATGAAGTGATACTAAAACTATAGAATTAATTAAAATTCCAATGAATGAAAACAATGCAATTTTGGTTGATAGTTTCATAATTTTTCCTTGTTTGTTGATTTAGATTAAGATTTTGATTATAGGTTATATGAACTTAAAACAATATAAATTATTTGCTTGTAATTTAAATTAAAAAATTATTAAAAATATTTAAAATAAATTTAATTTTTTTTAATTTTGGATTTAGAAAAACTAAATCCAAAATATTATTTTTTTACTATTTCATTTAAGATATGTTTTTTATAGTCTTTAAAATATTTTTCTGCTTGCGGGTCTTTTACTACATCATAACAAGCAAAAGTTTTAAGTGCACTCATACCTAAAAACTCGTGAGTTTTATGAAGATTTAAGCTAACTCCATCAATACCAACACCACCAAAAAATTGCTCTTTATCAGTAAATGCTTCTTCAGGTGCATTCCAAGTCCAAGATAGCATATATTTTTTATTTTGACTAAGCCCACCAGAGCCGTATTTTTTACTAGCATCACTTCTACTTCTTCCATCACTAGCACATAATTTACCAAAAGCAGCTCCAAAAACTTTTGAAAAATATTCCCATACTATCCAAGGTGCATTCATCCAAAATCCTGGAATTTGATAAATTATAATATCAGCTCTTACATATTTTTCTACTTCTTCTAATACATCATATCCATCATCAATTATGGTTTGTTCTACATTAAAACCATTTTCTACTAAAGTATCATACGCAACTTGTTGCAAACTTGCATTTAGTCTTGCACCTGCATTAGCAAAAGCTTTAGCACCATTAACTAATAAAACATTTTTCATAATTTCTCCTTGTTTAAAAATAAAATTAGATTATAATTTTTACTTTATTTTAAGTCAATACGAACAAAATTGTTAGATACTAACCAAAAGGAGAGTAATGAAAAGAAAAAATGATTATAATAAATGTGGAATTTATTATACACTAGATTTAATTTCAGGAAAATATAAAATGAGTATTTTGTATCTTTTATCAATCAATGAGATTATAAGATACAATGAACTTAAAAGAATGCTTGTTGGAATTTCTTTTAAGAGTTTAACAAAGGCATTAAAAGAATTAGAGCAAGATGATTTAATAATACGCACCGAATATCCGCAAATCCCACCTAAGGTTGAATATAGCCTAAGCAATAAAGGAAAATCATTAATACCAATTCTTAATATGATGTGTAAATGGGGAAGCGATAATAAGAGCTAAGTTAATTAGCTCTTATTGGGTTTAATTTAAACTTATCAGTTTTTATAGGTTTAATTTTGCGATTTATTTTTCTATTTAGGCTAGGTTTTATAAAGGCTTTTCTAACATCATTTGTGATATTAGTGCCTAAGAAAAATTCTAAAATCTTAGCAAGTTCTCTTGCTTTTAGATTTAAAATATTTACTTTTATATCACAAGCGTTATTATAAAGTGGCATTCTTTTATCATAAAGCAATTTCGCCTTTTCATCAAATAATGGGCGTTTAGTATCGTGTTTAAGCCTTGTTGCGATTTTGTAAAAACTAAGGTCTAAAAACACTACAAAACCTAATTTTCTTAAATCTTGTAAATTAGCAAAACCACCGCCGCAAGAGATGATTAAATCACTTTTTGTGGCTAATTCATCTCTTAATTCTTTTTCTAAATTCCTAAAATATTCTTCTCCATAACGCTCAAAAATCTCTTTAATCTCAAGCCCAGTTCTTTGTTTGATTATGCTATCAGTATCTACTACTTCTTTTTTAATAATCTTACTAAGCCTTCTTGCAGTTGTGCTTTTACCACAGCCCATAAAACCGATTAAAACAATGTTTTTCATTTTTGCTTCATTAATTCAGCTATTAAAAATGCAAGTTCTAATGCTTGGTCTGCATTTAATCTAGGATCGCATTGGGTCTCATAGCGTCTTGCTAAATCGCTTTCGCTAACTCCTACGCTTCCGCCTAAACATTCGGTTACATTTTGTCCTGTCATTTCAAAATGAACCCCACCAGGAATTATATTATTAGCTCTTGCAATATGCCAGAAATTTTTAACTTCATCTAAAATATCATCAAATTTTCTAGTCTTATAACCATTTACGCTTTGAGTATTGCCGTGCATTGGGTCTATGCTATAGATTATATTTCTTTGCTCTTTGCTTAATTCTTTAAAGATATTTTCAAGATTTTTAATCTTACTAGCACCCATTCTAATGATTATATTTAATCTTCCTGCTTCATCTTGTGGATTTAGCTTATCAGCTAAGGCTAATATATCACTAGCACTAGCACTAGGTCCTATTTTAACACCTATTGGATTTTTAACTCCACTTAAAAAATGCACATGAGCATCATCAAGCCCACGAGTTCTCTCGCCAATCCATAGCATATGAGCTGAACAATCGTAATAAGCTCCACTTAAGCTATCTATTCTAGTAAGTGCTTCTTCATAAGGTAAAAGCAAGGCTTCGTGGCTTGTGTAGATTTTTGTTTCATGCAATCTAGCATCATTTAAGCTAGTTATTCCACAAGCCTTAAAAAAATCAAGTGCTTCTGTTAATCTTTGGGTTAAAAGTGCATATTTATCATCAATATCAGCGCGTCTTACGAAACCTAAATTCCATTTATGCACTTGGGCTAAATCAGCTAATCCACCTACGCTAAATGCACGAAGTAAATTAAGCGTAGCAGAGCTTTGCATATAAGCTTTTAGCATTTTTTTAGCTTTTGGCACTCTTGCACTTTCGCAAAACTCACAATCATTTATAATATCTCCACGATAACTTGGTAAGCTTATACCATCTTTATTCTCAAAATCAGAGCTTCTAGGCTTTGCAAATTGTCCTGCCATACGAGCTATTTTTACTACTTTTTTTGACCCACCAAATTGCAAAACTAATGCCATTTGCAAAAATAATTTAAACATATCACGGATATTATTTGCACTAAAATCATTAAAGCTTTCAGCACAATCACCACCTTGTAATAAAAACGCATCTCCTTTACAAACTGCTGCTAATTCGTTTTTTAATTCATTTGCTTCCATAGCAAATATTAAAGGTGGATACGATTTTAATTCATTTACTACATTTTCTAATTCTTCCTTGTTTTCATAGTTTGGTTGCTGAAGAGCTTTATAATTTTTATATGAATCTAGCGACCAATTCATCGTTTCTCCTTTTTTTAATTTAGTAAATTATGATTATATGAGATAAGTTTTACATTTTAAGGAAAAATTTTTATGAATTATGGATTTTTTGTAGCTTTTGTTGTTTTTGTATTTTGGGGTTTAGTGCCTATTTTTTACAAACAACTTGATACATTAGATGCCTTTGTAGTAATGTCGCATAGGATAGTTTGGTCGGTTATATTTTTAGCAATATTTTTAATAATTATAGGGCAATTTAAAAAAGCTTTACAAGAATTAAAATCTTTAAAAATGGCTTTTAATCTTTTTATTTGTGGTGCTTTAATTAGCGGAGATTGGGGTCTTTATATTTATATGGTTAATAAGAATTTAATCTTAGAAACTTCTTTAGGATATTTTTTAAGCCCTTTGTTTGGGATAATTTTTGCAAAAGTATTTTTAAAAGAAAATATGAGTAAATTAGGAATTATTAGTGTTAGTTTAGTGATTTTTGCGTGTTTATTTGAAGTAATTACTTTAGGAGCTTTACCTATATTATCAATTACTTTAGCACTCTTAGTTAATTTTTATACGATTATTCGTAAAAAAGTTTATGTAAGTAGCGTTTATGGGTTTTTCTTAGAGACATTATTAATCACTCCTTTTGCTTTAATATTTTTATTTTCTATCCCAACGAATTTAGCTCATTTTGATATTGATTATTTAGGAGTATTACTTGCGCTTAGTGGGCTTGTAACCTTGCTACCTATGTTAGGATACAATTATGCTACGCAAAAATTAAGCTTAACATTACTTTCATATATGCAATATATTTGCCCGATAATTTCTTTTTTAGTTGCTATTTTTTTATACAATGAGCCAATAAATCAACATAAATTAATATCATTTATTATAATTTTTATAGCAGTAGCTTTAAGTGTTTATGATAATGTGTTTAAAAAAGGAAATAGACTATGAATGAAGTTGGAATTTATGTAATAGGTATAATTTTTATAGTATTGTTTTTCGTAACTATTTTAAAAAAGGTTTTTAAAGAGCTTGATAAACACGGAGATTTTGTAAGAAAAGAAGAAAAAAATACAGCTAATTTTACTCAAGAAGAAGTTTTGAGCCTAATTCATAATGAAAACGAAAAATGTGCATTATTGTGCGATAATTTAGAAGAAATATTTAATAAATATGCAGATTTAATGCCTGAAAATGATAAAGAAAAAGCCTTAGCTTTAGTATCTGTTTTAAATACCATAAAGACTTTACCTAGCGATGAACTAAAAGATAAATTATTAAAACTTTTACCAGAATTTGAAGAGTGCGTTCAAAAATCTTTAGGAGATGAAAAAGCTAAAGAATTTTTTGATTTAGCAGCGTTAAAATATAATGAAATTTTTAAGGATTGAAATGAAAGAATTACTAATTAATAAGCTTTTTAAATTCTCAAATGAGCCTGTAAAATTTTTAGATTTAATAGAAGCAAATAGCCTTTATAATGAAGGAATGTTAATTGACCCAGCGAAATTACATTTTAAGTTTAATTATTTTAATACTTATTTTATATATTTTATATTGTGCTTAATCGTGCTTACACCATTAACTATTGCTACTCATTTTTTATTTGAAAAAATTGACTTTCATTTTAGTTTAATTAGTGCTGTATTTGTAACTTCTGCTATTTTTATATGTTTTGATATTTTTAAGATTTATACAAGAAAAATAGCAAGTCTTAGACAAATAAAAGCAGCGTGGCAAATACATTTATCGCATTTTGAATATGAAAAATACAACGCAATTGTTGTTGAAATTTATAATAAAGCAAATGAACTTAGCATACCTAAGACTAAATTAGAGCAATATATTTTAGAAAATCTAGTAAAAAGGGGTTAGTATGAAATTGATTAGATTTATGAAAGATAATGTAGTTTATCATGGGAATTTAGGCGATAATAATAAGGTGGGTTATTTTAAAAATTATTCTTCTTATTTTGATAGATTAGAATTGATTGAAGATGCTTTTATGCTTAGCGAAGTTAAGTTATTATCTCCAATCAAATCTCCTTATCAAGATATTATATGCTTAGGGATAAATTATTTAGAACACGCAAAAGAAAGCTATAAATTTAAAGGAATTGAGTTTGATGGCAAAAGAGAAGAAGCTGTTTATTTTGCAAAAAGAGTAAATGAGTTTTCTAATCCATTTGATATTTTAGATATTAGTGGCGAAAAATTAGATTATGAATGTGAACTTGCATTTGTACTTAGAAAAGACGCTTATAAATTAGATGATACAAGTGATTTTGATGATTATATTTTAGGATATACCATTTTAAATGATATTAGTGATAGGGCAATTCAAAATAAACATAAGCAATGGTATATGGGAAAAAGTTTAGCTAATTCTTGCCCGTTTGGTAGTTTTATAAATACAAGTCTTAGTATAAAAGACGCAAGTAATTTAAAAATAGAATGTTTTGTAAATGATGAATTAAGACAAAGTTCTAATACTAATTTATTAATTTTTGATATTCCTTATATCTTAAAAGAATTATCAAATTACACCTGTTTAAAGGCTGGAACTATCATTAGTACAGGCACTCCAAGTGGTGTTGGAATGGGCTTTAATCCACCTAAATTTTTAAAAAGTGGCGATAAGATTGAATGTAGAATAGAGCATCTTGGCTCATTAATAAATTATATAAAGTAAGGACAATATGAACGCAGCATTATTAAGTAAAAAAATAAATACAAATTATAAAACTTCAGCATTTAATATCCATAAAGATTGGGAAAATCCTTATGCACCAAAAGGAATAGTCCCAAGAATTACTAAAGAACAAGCACTTAATTTATTAAGAAATTCTGATTTAGCTACTTTAGGTCAGATTGCTTATGCAGTAAAAAATAAGCTTCATCCAAGCAAACTTACTACTTTTGTAGTAGATAGAAATATTAATTACACAAATATTTGTTTAGTTGATTGTAAATTCTGTGCTTTTTATCGTCACGCAAAGGATAGTGATAGTTATATTTTAACATACGAACAAATCGGACAAAAGATTGAAGAATTATTAGCAATTGGTGGCACTCAAATATTATTTCAAGGTGGAGTGCATCCAAAACTTGATATTACTTGGTATGAAGATTTATTAAGATATATAAGCACAAATTATCCTAGTATTACAATTCACGGCTTTAGTGCAGTTGAGATTGAATATATTGCAAAAATTAGCAAAATTAGCACTAAAGAAGTCTTAAAAAGAATGAGCGATTGTGGGCTATTTTCTATCCCTGGAGCAGGTGCAGAGATTTTAAGCGATAGAGTAAGAGATATGGTAGCACCTAGTAAATGCGATACTGCTACTTGGCTAAGAATTCATAAAGAAGCTCATGAATTAGGCTTACTTAGTAGTGCAACTATGATGTTTGGGCATGTTGAAAGCGATGAAGAAATAATTGAGCATTTAGACTATTTAAGAAATCTTCAAGATATAACAGGTGGCTTTAGGGCATTTATTTTATGGAGTTTTCAAGGTAAAAACACTAGATTAAAGGCTGAAAATCCACATTTAATGAATGCAAGTTCTAATAGATATTTAAGATTATTAGCAATTTCTAGAATATATTTAGATAATTTTGCAAACATTCAAAGCTCTTGGGTTACTCAAGGAAGTGCAGTAGGGCAACTTGCATTAAAATTTGGCGCAAATGACTTAGGCTCGACTATGATGGAAGAAAATGTTGTTGCAGCTGCAGGTGCAAAATATAGAATGAATGAACAGCAAATGATAGAATTAATCCGTGATTTAGGCGAAAATCCAGCTAAAAGAGATACAGCATATAATATTTTGGAATACTACAATGAATAATTTTGTGCATTTAAAAACCAATGATGATTTAGTATATATTAGTATTAGCTATCCTAATTATGGAAGGATTTTTCATAATGCTAATGCTATGGCAGCTGAGTTTTTTTACAATGAGAGTTTAGATGATGAGTTTTATATAAAACTAGAGCAAAGTGCAATTAATATTAGTGCTAGTGCTAATTATTTTGATTTTACATTTGATATAGTTTGTCTTAAAAAAGAGCTTGATAATTGCTTAAATGCTTTTAATAATATGCTTTTAAATACCGAAATTACTAATTTTGAATTAATCAAAAACAAAATAAAAAATTATTTTTTAATCCATATTCAAGATTATGATAATTTAGCGAAAATGAAACTATATGAGAATTATTTTAAAAATGATTTTAAGAATGATAAATTTGGCGATTTTGAAGCTTTAGATGAAAAAGAATTTAAAAACTATATTTTAAACCTTAAAAATCAAGCAAATAAGATAGTAATTAGTGCAAATTTAGATGATATTAGTAAAGTTAAAAAACTTTTAAACAATAAGCAAAGTTCTTATGAAAAATTAAAAACAAACGAGAGTTTTTACAAAGAAGAAAGCAAAGAAATATCACAAGCTTTTGTTAGGTTTATAAGCAGTGTAGAGATTAAAAGCATTTATGAAAGAGCTATTATAAGTCTTGCTATTTATGTTTTAGGCGGTGGATTTGGCTCAAGAATTACAGAAGAAATCAGAGTAAAAAGGGGCTTAGCTTATTCGGCTTTTGCGTTTTTAGTAGCGTTTAAGAAAAATTATCTTATTTCAGGCTATTTACAAACAAAAAATGAAAGCAAAAAAGAAGCTATAAAAATAGTTCAAGAAGAGTTCAAAAGATTAGTAGAATTTGGAATAAGTGAAGATGAGTTTAAAAAGGCTAAAGATTTTTTAGTAGGTAGTGAGATTTTAAAATACTCAACCACTCAAAATCGTCATAGCATTGCAAGTAGCGAGTGTTTTAGTGATTTAAAACAAGGCGAATTAAGAGAAGTTACAAAGATAATTAAAGATTTAGAGCTTAAAACTTGTAATGATTTTTTAAAAAATCAAAAAAGTATTACCGAGCTTAGTTTTTATGTAATAGGTAATAATGAATAAGGATTTAGAAAAATTATCTTGTAAAGATATAGTTGAATTAGCTCTTTTAATGCCTAAAAAATTTGATGATTTAAGATTAAATAATGAGCCTATATTAAATGAGCTAAATTGCACAAAAGTTATAATAAAATCTAAAAAACAACTACCAGGCAAAAGGCTTAGTATAATTGCGTATTCATATAATTGGGAGTGTGAATGCACTATTACTATATTTAATCTAAGACCTTTTCATAATGCACTTTTTGCTATAAATAAAGAGCTAATTATTTATGGGAAATTAGGCGATTTTGCAGGACTTTTGCAGTTTATTAATCCAAAAATCATTAAAGATAGTGGAGAAATCACTGCTAATTATTTGATAAAAGGTGTAAGTGATAAAGAGATTTGTAAGATAAAAAATAAATATTTAACTTACGAAGCTTTAAAAGAATTTAATTTATTAGATGAGCATATAAAATTGCTATTAATTATGAAAGAAAATAGCCAAGAAGCAATGAAATTGCTTAATTCAAAAGAATTAAACGAATGCTTAAAATTTGTTGAAATTTATCATCACATAAAAAGACTTAATGAAACTTATAAAAACGATACTTTATACAAAAAAATTAAAACTTTTGATATAAACAAATGGCTAAAATCTCTACCTTTTAAGCCGACAAGCGACCAGATAAATGCGATAAATGATATTAAAAATGATCTTGAAAGTATTCATCATAAAATTAGAATAGTAATGGGAGATGTTGGTTGTGGAAAAAGCTTAGTGATTTTTGCAGCAGCACTTATGTGCTATCCTAAAAAAGTGGTTTTAATGGCACCAACAAGCGTTTTAGCCCAACAACTTTATAATGAAGCTAAAAGACTTTTGCCAGGGTTTTTAAAGATATTGCATTTTGTATCTAGCAAGACTAAATTAATGCAAGATGAATTAAAAGAAGCAAATTTTGTAATAGGCACTCACGCACTTTTGTGGGCTAGTTTAGATGATGCTACTTTAGTTATGGTTGATGAGCAACAACGATTTGGGGCTAAGCAAAGAATGAAGCTTAAAGATTTAGCTACAAACAATAAAGAAAATCCGCATTATATAGAGTTTTCAGCTACACCAATACCAAGAACAACCGCATTAATTCATAGTGATATTTACAGCTATTCTTTCATAAAAGAACTACCATTTAAAAAAGAAATAGAAACAAAACTAATCACAATAGCAAATAGCAATGAATTATTTAATCACATAAAAAGCGAAAACAAACAAAATCATCAAGCGATAATAGTTTATCCTTTAATAGAAGAGAGTAAAAGCTCATCTTATAAACCACTTGAGAGTGTTATTAGCTTTTATGAGAAGAATTTTGATAAAGTTTATTATACGCACGGCAAGGATAAAGAAAAGGATAATATATTATTGCAATTTGCTGAAAATGGAAATGTATTACTAAGCACTACTATAGTAGAAGTTGGAATTTCATTGCCAAGATTAAGCATAATTGTAATCGTTGCACCAGAGCGATACGGCTTATCTACACTTCATCAACTTCGTGGAAGAGTAGGAAGAAATGGAGTTAAGAGCTATTGTTATTTGCTTAGTAAGTTTGAATTTAGTGATAGATTGATTAAATTTGCTAATACCTTAGATGGATTTAAAATAGCCGAAATTGACTTAGAAAACCGCAAAAGCGGGGATTTAATAGATGGAGATGTTCAGCACGGAATTAGCTTTAAGTATTTTGATGAGGTTTTAGATAAGGATATTTTATATAAAGCTAAGGAATATTTAAATAAGCAAAATTAGCTTATTATTATTCCTTGATTATTGAAATTAAGCTCTAATACTTTCATATTAGGAAAATTATTTTCTAGTATGGCTTTTAGTTTTTTTGCATCATCTTTATAACATAGATTAAAAAAAGTTGAACCAGAACCACTTAAATTACTCATTAAAGCACCATTTTTACGAGCTAATTCACGCACTTTAAATAATTCAGGAACAGCTTTCATTCTACGATTTTCGTGAAGCTTGTCAAAACTTGCAATCTTTAACATTTCATAATTTTTACTCATAAAAGCTGCAGTTGTAAGTGAGCTTCTGCTTATATTAAAGCTAGTATCAGCAAGGCTTAAATGCTTAGGTAAAGCCGAACGACTAACATTTGTTGAGATTTGTTTATTTGGGATACAAACTACTGCTTTAACATCACTAGAAATATCAGTTTTTATATATTTTACATTATCTTTATCAACTACCGAACAAACAAATCCACCAAGTGCTGCAGGGCTAATATTATCAGGATGATTTTCGTATATTAAGGCGTTGTTTAATATAGTATTTTTATTAACTTCAAGTCCTGCTAGATAATAAGCACTAGCAATTGCTCCTACAATTATAGAGCTAGAACTACCCAATCCACGACTTAAAGGGATATTGTTTATGAAATTAAAGCTAAATAAGTCTTTTTTACCAGTTAGCTTTATGTAAGTTTCATTAAAAATGGTAATAAATAAATTATGTTTTTTAAGATAAGGATTATCTTCACCTTCACCCTTAATAGATATTTTAAAAAAATTATTTCTTTTAATTATTGTTTCATTATAAAAGTCTAAAGCAAGTCCTAGACAATCAAATCCAGCACCTAAATTCGCACTAGTAGCGGGTGATTTTAAACATATTTCGTTTCTCATTTATATTCCTAAATAGCAGGTAAAAAATAATTTGGCAAATTACTTTCTAAGAATTTGAAATTATACTCATTTGGTATAAAAAACTCATCTTTAAAATTATCATTTTTAATTAATTTGATTTTATCATCAGCAAGGGTAAAATATAAGTTGTTATTAGCTTTTATTAAATTATTCTTTGTAAATGTAAAACCACTAATTGCTTTTAATGGTATGTTTTTAACAAGGGCAATTGTGCTTAAAAATACATAAACAATTTTTAAAGACATATATGAGCCTGGTCCATTAGCATAGGCTAATTCGCTAAAATTATATTTATTTAATAGTTCTTGCATAATTTTTGGCAAATCTTCACTGGTTTTATTTATGATTTTGATTTCTTCTTTTAACAAATTATTATCATCATATATTCCAATGAGATTTGCCATAGGCACTACTAAAAGTTTAATGTGAATGCCTTTAATAAATCTTTGTTTGTATCATCACTAAGAGTTACTAATTCATAAGAATTTGGATTGTTTAGCAATTCAAGAGTTAGTTTATGATTTAAATCGTGGCTACTTGCGTAAGCTTTATAGTTAGCAAAAGTTGCTTTACCTAACATATATAAATCACCAATCGCATCAAGGATTTTATGTCTTACAAATTCATTGCTAAATCTTAATCCTTCAGGATTTAATATGCCATTATCATCTAAAACAACAGCGTTTTCTAAACTACCACCTAATGCTAATCCTTTTGATTTTAAATACTCAACATCTTTTAAAAACCCAAAAGTCCTAGCACTTGCAATTTCATTTATGAAATTTTGTTTATTAGCCTTGTAAATATAGTTTTGAGTATTAATTGATGGGTGCTTAAAGTTTATAGTAAAATCATAAGTAGGAGCATTTGTAGGACTAAGACTTGCAAATTTATCTCCTTCTTGAACTTTTATTTCTTTTTTAACAACAAATATTTGTTTTTTAGCGTCAAGTTGTTTAATACCTGCTTCATCAAGCATAGCACAAAAACCAGCCGCTGAACCATCTAAAACAGGTGCTTCATTTGCATCAATACTTATTAATAAATTATCAATTCCATAAGAGCTAACAGCACTCATTAAATGCTCAATTGTAGATATATAACCATCTTTATCTCCAATTACCGTAGCCATTTGAGTATTGATTACGCTTTTATAATTTGCTTCGTAAAATTTATTAATATCTGTTCTATGAAATACCACTCCACTATTAGCACCTAGTGGGCTAAATTTTATCTTAATAGCACTACCTTTATGTAGTCCAATTCCAACATTTGTTACTTCTTTAGCTATTGTAGTTTGTAACATTTTTTTCCCTTATTTTTTGTTTATAACTTCTTTTGCTTTTTTGATAATTCCAAATATATTATCATTAAGCCACTTAGTATCCATCCACTCTTCTGGTCTTACCTCAACACCTTGAACCAAAACACCAAAATGTAAATGATCCCCTAATGCTAAACCACTTGTTCCTGTATTAGCTATAGTGCTTTTAGCATTAACTATATCGCCAATTTCTACATTTTTTTTAGTGCAGTGTCCATATAAAGTATAAAGACCTAAACCATGATCAATTATTAAATTCAATCCATAAATTCCATTATCTTGTGCGAAAACTATTTTACCATCATTTCCTAACACAATAGGTGCCATTTTTGTACTTGCTAAATCAAGTCCCATATGATAGCTTTCACTAATTTGATTTCCATTATATTTGTAATATCTATGGTCGCCAAAATCTGCAACTTTCATACCATTTTTTAGTGGTAAAAACGCATTTAGCTTAAAATCAGTTACTAATTCATTGCTTACTACTTGTGTAACTTTATGAATTAATTTTTCATTTTCTTGTCTTAATTTCGCATTCACAAAGTCAAATATTAAAGCTCTATCGCTTAAAGAATTATCAGAATTTGCTTCATACAAATCTCTAATTTTACCATCAATAAAAGCGTCTCCTACTTCAATATGTGAAACTCTATATTTTTTATTTGAGTAATAATATGGAATTCTTTCTTTAATTATATTATTTGCTTTATCTTTTGCAACAATTCTAGCTTCAAATTCATCTCCATCTCTTAAGTCCCAAGCAATTAAAGCTATGTAATAATCATCTTTCATAAAAGGAGCAACTTTGAAAATTCTATTATTAACTTCTATATATAAATCAGTTAGATTATCATCTTGTGCGTAAAATACAACGCTAGCAGCACCGCCTTGAGTTATATTGTATGAATTAGCTATTACGCTTACTTGAGGTTTTTTATTATCTACTATAACATTAATTATTTTTTCGCTTACATTTCCACCAAACCAATTCCACAAACTTTTATCATTAGCTTTAATATATATTGTGTATTTATCTAATTTTTCATTAAATTTTGGTTTTGGAAGGTCTAATTCAACATTAAATTCTTTACCATTTAAAGTCTTATTTATTAATATATTTTTTGTTTCTTCGTTATCTTTACTAAATTCAACTTTTAAATTTTTTAGTCCTAAATTATCTTCAACTTTTAAATTTATTTTATCTCTAGCATTCCAATAAATTGTATCTTCTTGGTTGTTGTCTAAAGAAATATTAGGAGCAATTCTTTCAAAAGTATTTGAAAAAGCAATAAAACTTGCCAATACAACAACTATAATTATTGAAAAAAATATTGTTATTTTTGTTTTTTTATTTCTATTTCTCATTTTAACTCCTTATATTTTACTTATTTTTTCTTTATATGAATTAAGAGCATTTTGCTTTATCATATTTTGTAATTTTTGTTTGTTTTCTTCAAAATAACTTTCAAAATTCTCTTCAGTTTGATTAGGTGCATCAAGCCAAATATTTGTATTTCCTATTATTAATTTATATCTTGAATTTTCATAATCAATAACTATGAATTTGTTATCTTTATCAAGTTGTTTTTCGCAAATTACTACGGCTTGATTTTCATTAATATTTAAAAAACTAGCAACTTTTTGCTTAGAATTTAAATTAGATATTTTACCTTTTTTTGCAAGTTGTCTTTTTACAAATATTAATACTAAAACCAATATTGCTAAAACACCTATCATTGAATACAATTTACTATCTATATTATTATCTTCTGCATATTTTATTTCATTATTTTGCACTTGGTTTGTGGTTTTTGGCATAACTCTAATTCTAAGTCCAAAACCATCATCTTTTGTAAGTGCAGGAATGACATTTATTTTTTCTTTTGTTTTAAATTCTAAAACCGTGCTTTCGCCTAATGGATACATTAATAATTGTTCTGCGTAAGGCATATTTAATATTTGAGAATTTCTTTCAGAAATTTTAACATTATTTAATACCACGCCTACATAATCGCTTCCACTTAATATTCTAATATCTCCATCTTTTGCGTTATATGGAGAATCAAAGCTTAGCATAACATCAATCCTATCATCTCTTTTATAAATATTATAATTTATGATATTGTTTGCAAAAAGATTTAAACTAATTAGTAGTAAGATTATTTTTTTCATCACAACTCTTTTTTAAAATATTGAATAACGGTTTTTGAGCTTAGTATTTCATTTATACGAATTGCTAAATTTCTTTCATAAACCATTACTTCGCCTTTACCAAAAATTCTATTATTTACATAAAGTTCTACACTCTCACCTGCTGGTTTTTCTAAATCAATAACAGAGCCAATTCCAAGTTCTAAAAATTCTCTAACGCTAAGTTGTGTAGTTCCTAACTCACTTATAAAATCTACGCTAACATCTAGCAATTCTTCATAAGTTGCATTTAGAATTCTAGTAGGTTGCTCTTGTGTTTGCATTATTTTTTCTTCTCTACTATACCAACGCAAAAGGTATTATTTTCTAATTTATAAAAAAACTCATGAGTAAAGCCTAATTTAAAATCACTTACCCTTCCTAAATATTCAGGCACACTAATTGAATAATCATCATAAGCATCAGCTAATAATCTTTTTGCATAACCTATGATTTGATTTGCTACTTCTTTACATAAATCACAATAATCATCTTCACTCATCTTATCATCATCGCCTAATAATCTTGAAGCAAGAGCTTGTAAGCTTTCTTTTTTAAATATTAAATAACAAAATAATTCTTTTACATTATCTCCTAAACAAATACTAGCACCATAATATTCAGCTTCATCTAAAGAATTTGTGGTTTCTAATTTACTTCTTAAAATATGTTTAAAAAAATGTTTAACTGAATAATCAATTGTATCAAGCATTAATCTTTCCTTAAATAAGTTTTAATTATTATAAGAAAGAAAAGTGTAAGCTAAGTTAATTAAGATTACGCCTTAGGAGTTTTTTATGATAGAAGAATATACATTACTTACTTATATTATTTTTATTTTAGATGGGCTTTTAGTTGGTTTTACTGCAGGACTTTTTGCAATAGGTGGCGGAACTGCTGTTGTGCCTATTATGACAACTTTTGTTGGGTATTCACCTAAGATTGCTGTTGGAATTAGCGTTATGCAAATGGTTTTTTCATCTTTTTATAATTCGTATTTAAATTATAAAAAAGGCACATTGCAAGTAAAAAATGCTTTATATCCTGCTTTAGGTGGTTTAGTTGGTGGTTTTAGCGTTGGTTTTATTATGAAATTTGCAAGCAATTTAATGATTGCTTATATTATTTGTTTTTTAATTATTTGGGCTATTGTTAAACTTTATTTTACTCCTGCAAATCCAATTGAACCTGAAAAGAATTCAAAATTATTGCAATTTTTCGTAGGTTTAATAATAGGTGCAATTGCTACAAGTGGTGGGATAGGTGGTGGAGCATTACTTACGCCTGCTTTAGTTGCAATTTGTAATTTTAATATCAAAAAAGCTGCTTCATTTAGCGGTCTTTTTGTAGCTTTTGCTGGAAGTGCTGCTTTTGTTTCTATGGCAATTACAAATCATGTTGATTATACTGCTGGTGCAATAATTGCTATTTCAAGTTTGCCTGGAGTTTGGGTTGGTAATTGGCTGTTTCATAAAATTAGCAATAATACGCAAAAAAAACTTTTCATAGGATTTTTATTATTTGTATTGACCTTATCAATAATAGAAGTTCTAAAACAACACGGAGTATTTAATGAATAATGAAATTCAAGTTATAAACGCAAGTGAAAATAACTTAAAAAATATAAACCTAACACTACCTAAAAATAAATTAATAGTTTTTACAGGGCTTAGTGGTAGTGGAAAATCAACTTTAGCTTTTGATACGCTTTATGCAGAAGGACAACGCCGTTATATAGAAAGCCTTAGTGCTTATGCTAGGCAATTTTTAGATAAATTTAGAAAACCAAATGTAGAAAAAATAGAAGGCTTAACCCCTGCTATTGCAATTGATCAAAAATCAACTAGCAAAAACCCACGCTCAACCGTTGGAACAATTACTGAAATATATGATTATTTAAGACTTTTGTATTCAAAAATCGGAGTTCAGCATTGTCATAAATGTGGAGAAAAAATCAATAAAATGGATACAGAAGATATAATAAACGAAATGGCAAAATTTAGCGAAAAAGCAATGATTTTAGCTCCTTTAGTAAAAGAAAAAAAAGGCACATTCGCACCACTTCTTGAAAGCCTAAAAGCTCAAGGTTTTATAAATATTTTAATAAACGGCACACTAACACGCCTAGATGAGCCAATAGAATTAGCTAAAACTAAAAAGCATACTATTAAATTAGTAGTTGATAGGCTAAGAATTAGTGATGATAATAAAAGTCGTTTAGCTCAAGCTGTTGAAAAAGCTTTAAGTTTAAGTTATGGTGAGTGTGAGTTAGAATTATTAGAAAGTAATAAAAATATTCATTATTCGCTTCATAATGCTTGTTTTAAATGCAAAATTTCATTTAATAAACTTGAGCCTTTAAGCTTTTCATTTAATAGCCCTAAAGGAGCTTGTTCTTTATGTGATGGTTTAGGCATTAGAATGAGTATTGACCAAGAAAAAATTATAAATTATGAAAGAAGTATAGAAGATGGTGCAGTTCGCACTATGATGGGTTTTAATAAAAGTTACTATTCAAAGTTACTTTTAGCATTTTGCGAAGCAGAAAAAATCCCTACAAATAAGCCTTATGAAGAATTAAGTGAATATCAAAAAAAGCTTATTTTATACGGAAGTGCTACGGAATTTAGCTTTTTATGGAATAAACATAATATCAAAAAAACTTTTGATGGAGCTATTAAGATAAGTTATGAAATCTTAAAAGATGATAAAGATTTTAACGAATACATAACAGAAAAAACCTGTCCATCTTGTAAAGGCTTTAGACTAAACGAGCAAAGCTTAGCTGTGTTAGTAAATGGTAAAAGTATAGCAGAAGTTATTAGCACACCTATTGAAGAGATTTGCGAATTTTTTAAAATAGAGAATTTTAATAATTTAAATAAGCAAGATTATGAAATATCTTATCCTATTATTAAAGAAATTAATGAAAGATTATTTTTCTTAAATGATGTTGGCTTGGGGTATTTAACACTAGGTAGAGATGCAAGGACAATTAGTGGTGGAGAAGCTCAAAGAATTAGGATTGCTTCTCAAATTGGAAGTGGATTAAGCGGGGTTTTATATGTATTAGATGAGCCTAGCATAGGTCTTCACGAAAGAGATACGCAAAAACTAATAAATACTCTAAAAAGCTTGCAGGCTAAAGGAAATACTCTAATAGTAGTAGAGCACGATAGAAAGACAATTGAGAGTGCTGATGTAATCGTTGAGATTGGACCTAGGGCTGGAACTAGTGGTGGGGAGATTATCTTTAATGGCACTTATAAAGAATTGCTTAAAAGCAAATGTGAAACTGCATTGTATATAAATCGCAAAAAAGACATAGACCTTTATAAGGCTAGAAAGAGTGATGAATATTTAGAATTAAGTGGAATTAATCAAAACAATATAAAGGATTTAAGTGTTAAATTCCCACTTAGGAATTTAGTTTGTGTAACAGGAGTAAGCGGTAGTGGTAAAAGCTCATTAATGCTGCATTCACTTCTACCAATTGCAAGAGCAAATCTAAATAGAGCAAAAGCAGTAATTAATGATATTACATACAAAGGTCTTGATAAATTAGACAAAGTAATTTTCCTAGATCAAAGTCCAATAGGAAAAACTCCAAGAAGCAATCCAGCAACATA
This sequence comes from Campylobacter sp. RM9331, assembly GCF_020137685.1. Lineage (NCBI taxonomy): Bacteria > Pseudomonadati > Campylobacterota > Epsilonproteobacteria > Campylobacterales > Campylobacteraceae > Campylobacter > Campylobacter sp. RM9331. Next base: position 23,984 of record NZ_JACGBA010000019.1, on the reverse strand, counting down.
TACAGGGCTTATGGATGAGATTAGGAATTTATTTGCAAATGTTCCTGAAGCACAGATTAGAGGATATAAAATCGGTCGCTTTAGCTTCAATGTTGCAGGTGGAAGGTGTGAAAAATGTAGCGGAGAAGGTGAGCTTAAAATCTCTATGCACTTTTTACCTGATGTAAATATTACTTGTGATGCTTGTGGGGGTAAAAGATACAACCATCAAACATTAGAGATTAAATATAAAGACAAAAATATAGCTGATATTTTAGAAATGAGTGTAGCAGAAGCTTATGAGTTTTTTGCAAAACACCCTAAGATTAAGCAAAAATTAAAGACCTTAATGGATGTAGGGCTTGATTATATAACCTTAGGTCAAAACGCTACAACCTTAAGTGGTGGTGAAGCTCAAAGGATAAAAATTTCTAAAGAATTAAGCAGAAGTGATACAGGAAATACACTTTATTTACTTGATGAACCAACTACGGGGCTTCATTTTGCAGATACTCAAAAATTAGTAAAAGTGTTGCAGCATTTAGTAGATGCTGGAAATAGTGTTTTTGTAATTGAGCATAATTTAGACTTAATCAAAAACGCTGATTATATTATAGATATGGGTCCTGAAGGTGGTTTTAGGGGTGGTAAGATAATTGCGACAGGTAATCCATTAGAACTTGCTAAAAAATATGCTGATAAAAGCTATACAGCAAAGTTTTTGGCACAAGAATTTAAAGAAATGAAAAAGGAGTTAAAATGATAGAAGAGATTAAAAAACTCTCAAGCGAGTTTATAGAGATTAGAAAATGTATTCACGAAAATCCTGAACTAGGATTAAAAGAATTTAAAACAGCAAAGTTAGTTGCGAACAAATTAAGAGAATTTGGCATAGAAGTTTATGAAAATATAGGCGTAACAGGAGTTGTTGGGGTTTTAAAGAAAGGTAATTCAAATAAAAGTATAGCTTTAAGAGCTGATATGGATGCACTTGTAATAAACGAAGCTAGTGGAGTAAGCTATGCTTCTAAGAATGAAGGTTTAATGCACGCTTGTGGGCATGATGGACATACGGCGAGTTTATTATTAGCGGCTAAATATTTAAGCAAGAGTGAATTTGATGGCACTATTAATTTTGTCTTTCAACCTGCTGAAGAAGGTAGAGGCGGTGCTAAAGCTATGATTGATGATAATTTATTTACTAGATTTAAGAGTGATTTTATATTTGGTTATCACAATATCCCAAGCAAAACTAATAAATTATTTTGTCTTAAGCGTGGAGCTATGATGGCAGGAGCTGACGCACTTAGGGTAAATATTAGTGGAGTTGGTGGGCATGGTAGTGCACCTGAGAAGGCTAGTGATGTAATGGGTGCGATGGCTCATTTTATAACCCAAGCGGGATTTATAACTGCTAGAAATATAGCAGCTAAAAATCAAGCTGTTATAACATTTGGAGCAGCTCTAAGTGGAAATGAAACTAGCTTTAATATCTTACAAGATAAGGCATTATTACTTGCTAATATTAGAACCTTTAATAATGATGATAGAAAGACGATAATAGAGCAATTAAACAATATTGCTAAATCTTGCGAGTTGCTTTTTAAGGTAAAAGTTGAGCTTGAGTTTATTCAAATAGGAGCAGCTACAATTAATGATGATGAAGCGCAAAAATTAGCTTTTGGTGTAGCGTGTGAATTATTTGGAGAGCAAAATTGTGATGAATTTCACGAGCCATTAATGGGTAGTGAAGATTTTTCTTTTATGTTAGAGCATTGCAAAGGTGCTTATGCCTTTATTTTAAATAAGAATGATTATTATCTACATGACCCTAGATATATTTATGATGATGATACTTTAGTTAATGCTGCTGCATTTTATTCAGGAGTATGTTTAAAATACTTAAAATAATTTCATTTAGGAATTTTAATTTATAAAATTCCTAACAATTTTGTATTGATATAAAAATCTTTATGTTTTTAATAATGAAAAATTTATTAAAAAGTTATGTAACCTTAGTAAATACTAGTTATATTTTAATAATACTAGATATGGAATTTTAAAGTACTTTTGTTTTACAAGATAGATTTTGTGTATTGTAGAAAATAAAGCAAAGATAGAATAAATTGAAAGTAAAATATGCTTTTAATACAATATACAAATTATAAGTTATTAGGTTTATAAAAATATTTAAGGAATTAATCTAATTCCTTAAATCATTAAAACTTATAATTAAAGCTGATTTTGTAGTCCCTTCCTGCTTCCCAGTCAGCACTTTTAGCCCCGCCATAGCTTCTTTTGTAATGTGAATAATAAAGCTTATTAAAAATATTATTAATGCTAAAGCCTATATCAAAATTTTTAAATACTTCATATTGCATATATAAATCGTGCTTTGCGTATGATGGTTTTATGTAATTACTATCTTTAATACTTTTTGAAGTGAAATAAATCAAATCATAGCCTATTAATAAATTATTATATAAATATTCAATATTTAATGTATATTTATCTCCTGGGTCACTATATGCTAAGGCATATCCTTGTCTTACTAGAGTATCGTTATTTTCATTAGTTCTTACTCTTGAATATGATAATCTTGATTTAAAATCTTTATATGTTAGTTCAGCTAATAAATCTACTCCATATACATTGTATTTTCCGCCGTTTAGCCTAGTATAAAAACTACCGCTTTCTCCTATTCTTTTGGTTTCTTCTCTTATTAAACTATCATAATATCTATCATAATACTTAGCATTAGCTCTTACATAAAGCTCATTAAAATCTTTTTTATAATCTATGCCTAACTCATAACCATAGCCTTTTTGTGTTTTTAAATCTTCATTAGTTCTTAATTTATTTGCTCTATTTTCACGCAAAATTATCATCTCAAGTGGTTCAGCACCTTTAAAAAGCTTTGTATATCCTGCATAGATTTGTAATTCAGGCAATACATTATATTCAAGCTTTATAGCAGGTGTAAAACTCTTAAAATTGTGCTTAATTCTGCTTTGATTTTGATTAGCAATTGTATTGAGTTTGTAATTATCAAACCTAAGTCCCGTTGTTAAAGCTAAATCATAAAAACTTATTTTATCTTCTAAAAATATAGAATAATTTTGAGCTATATCATCATCAGCAGCTTTAAAAACTTCATTAATGCTACTATTTAAACTAAGGTTATATTTATAATAATTATCTTTAACAAAACTTCTTGTATTAAAATACTCAAAACCATAAAACAATTCGTGAGTAAAAGTATCAAACTCTATTTTGCTTTTATTATTTAGATATACGCCAAAAGTCTTAACACCACCCTTTAAATACTCTAAAACCTTTTCTTTTGATGCGTTTGTTTGTATCCAATCATCTAAAGTTAGGGTTCTGTTGGTGTAATAAGTTTTAAAATTTAGATTTATAAGCTCATTTAAATCGTAATTATAATCAATTACAGCGGTATTTCTTTGCATTTTTTGTTTGATTAAATCAAAACCCCTTGTCCCTGCTAAAACCAAATTGCCTTTATCATAATAATCATAAGCAACACTTCCAGCCCACTCAGGCACTAAAGGATAATCGCCTTTATAATAAACGCTCTCATAACTAATGTTTAAATTATGCTCATCTTTTAAAAATCCGCCCTTAGTAAAATAGCTAAGATTATTACCTTTTCCGCCACTTTCGTGCTTTAAAGCGTCTTTGCTAAAGCTATGATTTTTATGATTTACATATGCTAATAAATGAAAACCATTATCTAATTTACCATAAGTCATAATGCTTTTTTGCCATTCTTTATTGTTACTTGCAAAAGATGTTTTTATCTTAGCTCCTAAGTTTTGCTTATCTTCTAAAAGATCAATTGCACTAAGGGTATTAAACTTTACCGCCCCAGCTAAAGCACCTGAATTATTAGCCACACTTAATATACTCGTATCAATATTAATTGCTTTTAAAATATCAAGGTCGATTACTAAATCAGCTGCGTGATGCCAGTTATTACCGCTTTCTCTTGCTCCGTCTATGCTAATATTAACAGCTCTATCGCTCATACCACGCATAAAAATTTTTTGATTTAAATTATTAGTTCCACCCATAAATACTGATGGTATTTCTCGTAAAATATCTCTTGTACTTGTTGTATTTTTGTTCTGAATTTTAATATTATCTAAAGTATTATCATTTGAATGAATATTGATTAAATCAAGTGTAACTCCATCGTTTGCATAAATACCCCCCCCCCATAAGTAAAATAAATGCCAAGCTAGTTTTTAGTCTCTGCATAATCTCTCCTAATTAAAAATAAATATCAATATTAAAACATAATAATATTAATAAAGATTATTAAAATCTATATAAAATAAATTATTAGAATTTTAAATTTTCACCAAACAACAAATTCGCTTGAAGTAAATTAAATATTTTTTATTTATATTTTAAAAATGATTAAAATTGTAGTTATTGGTTTTAGTAAAAATTACTATAAAATAAGCAAATTAAGTATTAAATCATTATTTTAAATATTTAATCTTTACATAAAAAGAAATTCCTAAAATCAAATATCAATAATTATTATGAGTTGATTTTAGGTTTTTTGTAAGATTTATTAATTCATTTAGTTTTATATTATTTAACGCTAGGAAAAATCTAAGATTTTTTGGCACTTTTGCTAGTCTATAAGCGTCTTTTTGCTCTTTACTAAGCTTTGTAATAGCCTTTAAAAAAACCATAAAAAATCCTTTATAAAAGCAAACACAAACACAATCAGTCCTAAAATAAAGCTCGGCTTCGTTGTTTTTATTTAGCTGGTTTTTTAGCTCTAATTTTTGCTTTGATGAGCTTACAAAACCTAGTTTTTTAATAGCTTTATCTAAAGAATTTTCATCTTTACAAAAATAAATTCCTTTATAAACCAAGCTATCTTTACATATTTTACTCTTATCAAATTCTAAATATTTTAAAGTATTTCTTATGCCATTTGCGTAGTGTTTTATAAAATCATTTGCATAATTTAATCTAATTTCGTTTCTTTTATATTTGGTATTAAAATTACTTTCATCTTGAAAATATTCATAACTATTCTCATTTAAATACAGCATAATTTCATCTTTGCTAGTATTGATTAATGGGCGAATTATTTTGTAATTTTTCCTTGTATCAATCCCGTTAAAACCCAATAGATTGCATAATCCCGCACCTTTTGTAATTTGCATTAAAAACCACTCAAACCTATCATTTAAATTATGAGCTACTATTAAATTATCATAATCTTGCATTAATTCATCAAAAAAGTCATATCTATATTTTCTAGCATTGCTTTCAAAATTATTATTATCAAGATTTACTTTTTTAGTAAAGATTTTTTTATTATGAGCTTTTGCTAATTTTATAGCGCTTTGCTCTTCGTTATTTGAATTAATTCTAGTCTGATAATTCACAAGGCATAAATCAAACTCACAAAGTTCTAAAAGTGCATAAAAAAGTGCCGTGCTATCAGTCCCGTGTGAAAATGCTAAAAGGTTTTTTTTACCTTTTAGCTCTTCTAAATATTCAATTCTCATAGCGTCTAATTGCAGTTGCTATTAGTGTTTTTTCATGCACTTGAGTGATTTTACAAACTATTAAATCACCCACTTTTAGCTCTCCTATTTCACTTTCATTTATTAAGATTTCTCCATCTATATCTCTATCAAATAAAAGCGGCTTAGCACCTATAAAAAACTCGCCTTCGCTAGATTCTCCTAAACAACTTGCTATTATTTCTTGATTTAGCATTTTTTCAAAACTTGCATTGATTTTAGCATCTACGATTTTTTCAATCTTTTTTAGCCTACTTTTAATAGTATTTGCATTGATTTGTTGCATTGAGTAAGCGGCGGTATCTTCTTCTTTTGAATAAGCAAATACGCTAATTCTATCAAAATCAAATTCTTTAATAAACTCGCATAAATCTTCAAAATCTTCTTCACTTTCTCCTGGGTGTCCTACGATAAAACCAGTTCTTAAAAAGCTATTAGGAGCTGCTCTCATTTGCTCTAAAAAGTTAATAGCCTTAGCCTTATCATAGCCACGCTTCATAATTTTTAATAATTTATCGCTTGAGTGTTGAAGTGGCATATCAAAATAATTCACAAATACTTTTGAATTAATTATTTTAGTAATTAAACTAGGCTTAATTGAGCTTGGATATAGGTATAAAATTCTAGCAGCCTTTATGCCTTCAATTTTTTCAATTTCTGAAATTAAATTCTCTAAACCATCGCTAATTTTTAAGTCTTTTAAATAAGAGCTTGTATCTTGAGCAATGAATGAAAAATCATAAAATCCCCTAGCAACTAAGCCTTTAACTTCAGCTACTACATCATCTATTGGGCGAGATTTTAACTTGCCTTTAAATGTAGGAATAGCACAAAAGCTACAGGTTTGATTGCAACCTTCAGCGATTTTTATATAAGCGTGAGTATTTGAGCCTGTTATTACTCTTTGAGTATTTGCGTCTTGTAAATATACAAAATCTCTAAATCTACTTTCACGACTTGCTATTAATTCATCAATTTTTGCATACTCGCTAACTCCTGCAAATAAATCAACTTCGGGCAATTCTTTAACCAATTCATCTTTGTATCTTTGCATTAAGCAGCCAGTTACTACTAAAATTGAGCCTTTTTTTCTAATTTCGTGTAGTTCTAAAATAGCATTAATACTTTCAATTTTTGCACTTTTTATAAAGCCACAAGTATTTACTATCAATACATCAGCTTCACTTGCTTCATTAGTAATTTCATATTCTTTTAAGCGACCTAGCATAATTTCACTATCAACTAAGTTTTTATTACAGCCTAAACTTTGTAAAAATAATTTCATTTAAATTCCTTTTAAAAAAGCTATTATCTTAATAAATTTTAGCTAAGATTTGCCTTTAAAATACAACTACGGAGCAAAATTTGGATAATTATGAATTTAGTGAATTATTAAAAGAATTACAAATAAAACTTGACAATATAGAAAAAATAATCAAACCAAACGAGGCAAAAGAAAGAATAAAAGAAATAGAAAAAGAGCAAGAAGACCCAGCATTATGGGCTGATGCAAAAAGAGCAGCCGAGCTTGGTAAAGAAAAAACTAAATTAAATCAATTAGTATCAAAATATGAAATTGCAAATAGTGAATTAGTAGGCACTAGCGAGTTGTTTGAACTTGCGGTGAAAGAAAATGATTATGAGACTTTAGAAGCTTTATTTATAGATAGTCCTAATTTAGAAGAAACTATTAAAAGTCTTGAAATATCAATGCTTTTAAGTGGGGAAAATGATACTAAAAACGCAATTATTAATATTCACCCAGGAGCAGGTGGAACGGAGAGTAATGATTGGGCGAGTATTGTTTATAGAATGTATTTGAGATTTTGTGAAAGAGAAGGCTTTAAAGTTGAAACACTAGATTATCAAGAAGGCGATGAAGCAGGGATAAAAGATGTTAGCTTTGTTGCTCGTGGGCTTAATGCTTATGGGTATTTTAAGGCTGAACACGGGGTTCATAGACTTGTAAGAATTAGCCCATTTGATAGCAATGCAAGACGCCATACGAGTTTTTGTAGCGTAATCGTTGCACCTGAAATTGATGATGATATAGAAATTGAAATTGAAGAAAAAGATATAAGAATTGATTATTATAGAGCAAGTGGTGCAGGTGGTCAGCATGTAAATAAGACAGAAAGTGCGGTAAGAATTACTCATATTCCAACAGGAATTGTAGTGCAATGCCAAAACGATAGAAGTCAGCATAAAAACAAAGCCACAGCTTATAAAATGCTTCGTTCAAGATTATATGAACTTGAAATGGAGAAATTAAACGATGGAAAAGATACGGGAGGAGTTGGCGAAAATAGTTTCGGGCATCAAATTCGCTCATATGTTTTAGCTCCTTATCAGCAAGTAAAAGACGCTAGAAGCAATGAGGCATTTAGCCAAGTTGATGCGATACTTGATGGCGATATTAAAAAAATGATAGAAGGTGTATTAATTGCTCAAAAGGATAGCAGCGAAGATTGATTATTGTGATAAACATAAAGGATTATCGTGGATACAGCCCAAAAACTATTTTTAAATAACAAAATTAAAGATATCAATTTGCTTAGCTTAGAAGATAAGCAAATTGATATAAATAAGCTTAGTGAAATAAAACTAAAAGAACCAAAAATAGGACTAATATTAGGGATATTTTTTGGTATTTTAGGAGCTGATAGATTTTATAAAGGAGATGGATTTTTAGGATTTATTAAGTTTATTTTGTTTTTTATTTCTCATTTTTGTTTATTATTTGTTTTACATATTCCACTTGCAATGCTTTTTTATTCTGGACCTGATGCACCGCCACCTCCATTTATTTTGCAATCAAAAATATATTTAAATATAGTTGCTTTTTCTTTTATTTTAATATGGTTTATATTTATTATTTGGGTTATATTAGATTGGTTTTTAGTCTATCGTGGGATAAAAAAGGATAATTTACAAAAGATTTTAAGTGTTATAAAGGAAGAAAATTGAATATATTTTTATTATTAATAATAATTTTAGCAATTATAGGATTTATTACAGGTAAGGGTATTATTAGAACCATAATATCATTTTTTGCGATAATATTAGGGACTATTTTAACGGCTATTTTAGGGCTTATTGGAGCAATTTTATTACCTTTATTTTTTAAAGGAAATATTTTAAATAATCAATTTACTAAAATGAAAGGTGGATATGCTGAATACCTAGTCGCACTTATTGCAAAAATAGCTAAACTTGATGGAGTAATTTCGCCTAAAGAAGCCGAATTTATAAAATTAATACTAGATAATAATTCTTATAATTTAGTTGAGCGTGAGAGATTAAAAAAGGTTTTTAAAGAAGCTAAAGAAAATCCAGAAAATTATAGGATAGTGGCACAAGAGCTTAAAAATAATTTTATTTTAAGCAAAAATGAAAAGCTTAATATTATGCAAAGTTTGCTTTATTGTGCGAGTATTGATGGTTTTAGTGAAAAAAAGATTTTTGCGTTAAAAGAAATTGCAGAGATTTTTGGCGTTACACAAGAATTTGCACAATTTATAAATTTTGGCAACAATAACAAACAAAATAATAATAAAATTAAAAAAGACCCTTATGAGGTTTTAGAATTAAGTCCTAATGCTAGTTTAGTTGAAGTAAAAGCAGCATATAGAAGACTTGCTAAAAAATATCATCCTGATGTGTTAAACACAAAAAATCTTAGCGAAAGCGAGCTAAGAGCAGGGATAGAGAAATTTCATGAGATTAATGAAGCTTATGAGATTTTAAAACAAAAATTAAGTTAAGGAAGTAAAGTGGTAGTTTTAATAACAGGTGTTGCAGGATATATTGGCTCAGCCACTGCATCTGGATTTTTAGAAGCTGGGCATAAGGTAATTGGAATTGATAATTTAAGCGGTAAAAACAAAAAAGCTATAAAAAATATAAAAAAATATTATGAAGTTGATTTTTATGAAGTTGATATTTCAAATAGCGAAGCTTTAGAAGATGTAATGTCAAGATTTAAAATTGATATGGTATTTCATTTTGCAGCAACTAGCAATGAGAATTTTAGTAAAAAAGATAATTTAACTTTTTATGAAAACAATATCATAAATCTTTTTAAATTATTAAAAGCTATGAAAAAATTTAAAGTTAAGACTTTAATATATCCATCAAGTATATTTGCTAATGTAGGATTGGAAAATACCTGTGATGCTTATGTTAAGACAAAAATCTTAGCTGAAAATATGATACAAGATTATGCTAGAAGCAATTCTGATTTTTCTTATGCAATTTTAAGATATTGCAATATTGCAGGGTATTATTCTAAGATATTTTTAGGAGAATTTGAACATTATTCAATTATTAAAAATATCACAAGAATTGCTTGCGGTAAGTCTGAATTAGGTCGTGATTTTAACTATGATGAGAATTATCATTTCGCACATATTGATGATATTGTTAATATTAATTTAAAAGTAGCTAGCGAGCTTTATACAACCAAAGAAAATATATGCACTACAATAGCTAGCAAAGAAAGTATAAGTGTAGAAAATCTAATTAAATTAGTAGAAAAGTTAAGCAAAAAAGAAATAGATATAACAATAGCTTTAAAAAATGACCATTGCGATAAAATTAAGTCTTGTAATTTATTAAAATATGAATTAGAGTATTCAATAGAAGATATTTGCAAAAATCAATTAGAACACGAAGCTAGGTTTTAATGTTTAGATACTTATTATTAGCTTATGAAAGAGAAAAATTAGAATTATTTTTAAAAAGATTTGATTTAAGATGCGATGAAGATATAGAATATGCTTTAGTTTATGAAGAAAATGAAGAGATTAAAGCAAGTGCTTGTATAAGCGGTAATATTGTAAAGTGTATAGCAATTGATAAATCTTTACAAGGTAATAATTTTAGTGCTACTTTACTAACTCAAATTGCAGATAAATTAAGAGAATTAAATATAAATGAATATTTTATATTTACAAAGCCTTGTAATGTAAAAGTATTTGAGAGTTTAGGGCTTTATTTATTATGTCTTACAAAAGATGTTGCGTTATTTGAAAACACAAAGTTAAATTATGAAAATTATAAATTTGAACTAGCTAAACATTATAAAAAAGCAAAAAAAATTGGCTCAATTGTAATGAATTTAAATCCTATGAGTAAAGGGCATTTATATTTAATTCAAAAAGCCTTAAAACACTGCGAAATCTTGCATATATTTATTTTAAGCGAAGATTTAAGTATGTTTAATACAAAAGCAAGGCTTGAGATTGTAAGAAATGAATTAAAAGATTATAAAAATATAATAATTCACGAAAGCAAAAATTATATTATTTCAAAAGCTACTTTTCCTACGTATTTTTTAAAGGATAATGCTAATGTTAATGAGATTTATTCAAGGCTCGATATTACATTATTTGCTACAAAAATAGCACCTATTTTAGGGATAAATATGAGATTTTTTGGGACAGAACCAAAAGATAAAATAACAAAAGATTACAACCAAAAAGCAAAAGAAATTTTAAAAGAATTTAAAATCAAATTCTATGAAATCAGTAGAGCTAGAATGAATAAAAAAGTAATAAGTGCAAGTAGGATTAGAAAAATTATTTTAAATGATAAGGATTATTTAAATAATAAGGAGTTAAAATCCCTTTGTGCTAATTCAACTTATGAGTATTTAAAAAACAATTTAATAACTAAAAATTAAGTTATCTTTGCAATAATAAAAGAAAACTTAAAAAATTTAATTAATTAGGAGATTTGATGATTACAACTATTGCAAGTGCTGGTTCATTAGAATCAGGCGATGTTTTAATTAGTGTAAGTCCTGCTAATGTAGGAAGGAAAATTGAATTAAATTCTAGTGTTTATAAACAATTTGGAGAACAAATATTAGCTAGCGTTAATGAAGTATTAGATGAATATGATATTAAAAATGTAACAATAAAAATAGAAGATAAAGGAGCGCTTGATTTAGTAATTCGTGCGAGATTAAAAACTGCTATTTTTAGAGCTAGTTTAAAAGATTATGATTGGGAGAGTGAATTATGCTAAATAAAGATAGACTTAGAAGAAGTATGATGTTCTTGCCCGGAAATGCACCTGCAAAATTAATAGACGCACATATTTATGGAAGCGATTCTATTATGATTGACTTAGAAGATGCAGTAAGTATTTCAGCAAAAGATGCGGCTAGAATGCTAACTTATGAAACTCTTAAAAAGATTAATTATGGTTCAACTGAAGTTGTTGTAAGAATAAATGCTTTAAATTCTCCTTATGGAAGAGATGATGTAATAGCTATGGTTAGTGCTGGAGTTGATGTTATAAGACTTCCAAAGACTGATAATGCAAACGAAGTTAAAGAAGTAGATGAGTTAATAAGCGAAGTTGAGCATAAATTAAATCGTCCTAGAAAAACTTTAATTCTAGCAGCAATTGAGAGTGCTACTGGGGTTATTAATGCTTGTGAGATTGCAAAGGCAAGTGATAGATTAATGGGGATTGCTCTTGGAGCTGAAGATTATGTAACGAATTTAAAAACAACTAGAAGCAAACACGCAATGGAGCTTTATTATGCAAGAGAGCAGATAATTCACGCAGCAAGAAGCAATAATTTATATTGTTTTGACACCGTTTTTTCAAATATAAAAGATAAAGTTGCATTTGCTGAAGAAGTGCAATTTATAAAAGACTTAGGTTTTGATGGCAAATCAGTAGTTCATCCAAGTCAAATCAAAATAGTTCATGATATTTATACTCCAAAAGAAAAAGAAATAATAGACGCTTTAAAAGTAGTAAATGCAGCTAAAGAAGCGGAAAAAAATAGCATAGGTGTAATTGCAGTTGATGGCAAAATGGTAGATGGTCCAATTATTATTAGAGCTTTAAGAGTGCTTGAATTAGCTAAAGCTAGTGGTCTTTATAAAGGAGAATGATTATGTATAAAGTAAATGCAGTTAATAGAAAAATACCTAATAAAATTGCTAATTATAAAGATGTAGTTGTATATAGTGGAGAATTAAAACAACCAAAAGAGCGTAAAATCGGTGCAGCTATTAGAGTTGGCAAAAAAGAAGATAAATTAGTCTCAAGTATAAAAGACGCTATTATAAAATCAGGCTTAAAAGATGGTATGACAATAAGTTTTCATCACCATTTTAGAAGTGGAGATTATATTTTAAATCTAGTTTTAGAAGAAATAAGCAAGCTAGGTATTAAAAATCTTTGCGTAGCAGCAAGTTCTCTTTCAACTTGCCATAAACCTTTAATTGAGCATATTAAAAATGGTGTTGTAACAAGTCTTCAAACAAGTGGTCTAAGAGAGCCATTGGGTTCTTTTATTAGTAATGGTGGATTAAAAACTCCTGTAATTATTAGAAGTCATGGTGGTCGCGCTAGAGCTATTGAAGATGGCTCGCTTAAAATTGATGTAGCATTTATTGGTGCTCCAAGTTGTGATAAATTTGGTAATCTTAATGGTTATACAGGCAAATCTGCGTGTGGTAGTTTAGGTTATGCTAAGGTTGATGCTATGTATGCTAATAAAGTTATTGCGATTACTGATAATTTAGTAGATGGAATAAATCTTCCTGCTAGTATTGACCAAACTATGGTGGATTTTGTTTGTGAGATTGAGAGTATTGGCGATCCAAAAGGTATAGTATCAGGTGCAATTCGTTTTAATGATAATCCAAGAGATATTTTAATAGCTGAAAATGCTTTAAAATGTATCTTAGCATCAGGTTTATTTAAAAATGGCTTTAGTTTCCAAACAGGAGCTGCTGGTGCTTCTTTAGCAGTAACTAAGCTTTTAAAAGAAGAGATGATTAAGCATAATATCACTGCTAGTTTAGGTGTTGGTGGTATCACTGCTGCTTTAGTTGATTTGCATGAAAATGGTTTGATGGATGCGCTTTTTGATACTCAAAGTTTTGATTTAGATGCTGTTAGCTCACTTGCAAAAAACCCAAAACATTATGAAATATCAGCATCTTTTTATGCAAATCCAAATCTAGTTACTCCAGCGGTAAATCAATTAGATTTTGTAATGTTAGGAGCGCTTGAGATTGATACGAATTTCAATGTAAATGTAATTACTACTTCAACAGGTGTTATTAATCAAGCAATAGGCGGACACCAAGATACTGCTGAAGGTGCAAAAATTGCAATGATTTTAGCACCATTAATTCGTGCTAGAATTCCAATCGTAGTTGATAATGTAAGCACGATTTGCACTCCAGGAGCAAATGTTGATGTGGTTTGCACTGATTACGGAATTGCAGTAAATCCTAAAAGAACTGATTTAATAGAGAATTTCACAAAAGCAGGTATTAAATTATATACGATTGAAGAACTAAAAGAAATGGCAGAAAAAATCACAGGCAAACCAGCTAGTATTAAATTTGGCGATGAGGTAGTAGGCGTTGTAGAATATCGTGATGGCAGCGTTTTAGATGTGATTTATAAATCTTTACAAAATTAGGAATTTATTTCCTAATTTTATTACCAAATTACACATATTAAACTCAATTTTTAAGTATTTCTTGTTTATTTAATTAAAACAATTTAAAGTATAAGATATTTAAGGAGAGTTTTATGTGGATTGGAAGAAATGATGGCGAAGAAAGTATTCATAACAGAGTTTTTAAATGTTTAAATACTTCATCTTCAAATAAATTAATAGGATTTTGTTCTAGTTTAGGTGTAGATAGAAATCACGGAAGAGTTGGTAGCGAATTAGCACCGAATATCATTAGAAAAAATATGGCAAATTTTGCTGTATTTGATGATTTTAACTTTGATGATTTAGGTAATATTGATAATTTTAAAAGCCTAGAAGAAGCTGATGATTTATTATACGATAAGCTTAATTTAGTATTAAAAAATCAAGATTATTGCGTTATTTTAGGTGGTGGTCACGAAACTTCTTTGGCTGGAATTAAGGCTTTATTAGATAATAAACAAAATGTAGGTGTTATTAATTTTGACGCACATTTTGATGTGAGAATTCAACCCCAACACACTTCAGGTAATTCGTTTTATGAAGCTTATAAATACGCAAAATCAAATAATTATTCTTATAAATATTTATGTATTGGGGCAAATACTTTATCAAATACTCAAGCTTTATTTAATACTATGCAAGATATGAATGCTAAATATGTTTTAGATAAAGACTTTGATAATTCAGCAAAAATTGTAAAAGAATTTATATTAGATTGCGATGTTTTATATCTTAGTATTGATATTGATGTGTTTTCTTTAAGCTATGCACCAGGTGTTAGTGCTCCTGCTGTTTATGGTATTAGTTTGCAACAAATTTTACCGATACTAAAAATTATTTTAGATAGTAAAAAAGTTGCTTTAGCTGATATTTGCGAGTTTAATCCAAAATATGATATAGATAATCATACTGCTAAATTAAGCGCTTATTTAGCTTATATTTTATTAAGAAAGGCTGTTATATGAGTTTTGATAGTTTGAGCGTATTGGCAATTAGCATTGGTGTTTTATTATTTGGAATGTTTTTAAAAACCAAAATCAATTTTTTAGAAAAATTTTGTATCCCAGCTCCTGTTGTTGGTGGATTTTTGGTAAGTATTTTAGTATGGTTTTTAACCTTTATAGATATTAATATTGAATTTGATAAGTCATTGCAAACTCCTTTTATGGTTGTATTTTTTAGTGTTGTAGGACTTAGCGGAAGTGCTAGATTATTAAAAGTTGGTGGTAAATTGCTTTTAATATATTTAGCGTGTTGCTGGGCAATGGCTATTATGCAAAATGCCATTGGAATTACTATGATGAATGCTTTTGGGCTAAATAGTTTATATGGAATTTTAAGTGGGGCTGTTGCTTTAGAAGGAGGACACGGAAATGCTATTGCTTTTGGTGGTATGGTGGAAGATTTAAGTGGTCTTAGCAATGCTAAAGTAGTAGCAATTGCAGCGGCTACTTTTGGTTTAATAAGCGGCTCTTTACTCGGTGGGCCTTTATGTAGATATTTAATACTTAAATATAAATTAGAGATAAAAACAAACGAAGATATACAAGATATTGACCCGCTAAAACACAATATTCATCACGCAAGTTATCAAGAATTTTTAAAATCTTTATTTTTAATACTTTGTATTATGTGCATTGGATTTTATATAAGTTCATTATTTACAAAACTTAGCGGTTATTCTTTGCCAAGCTATGTGGGTGCTATGTTAATAGCAATGCTAATTAGAAATATAAATGATGTCTTTAATATATTTAAACTAAATCAATACACAATAGATACTATTAGTGAGCTTAGCTTAGGAATATTTTTAACTATGGCTATGATGAGTTTAAAAATCAATGAATTAAGCGTGGTTGCTATGCCTTTATTGATTACTCTTTTTGTTCAAGTTGTTGTTTTAGTATTGTTTGCAATATTTGTTGTGTTTAGATTGTGCGGGAAAAACTATGATAGTGCTATTATGTGCGCTGGATTAATGGGACATGGCTTGGGTGCTACTCCTAATGCGGTTGCAAATATGAATGCTGCTTGCAATAGATATTCTTTATTCTCAAAACCTGCGTTTTTGATAGTTCCTTTGTGTGGTTCTGTTTTGATAGATATTGTGGCTATTCCTTTGAATACTTATTTGATTAATATATTTGCTTAACTTAGGATTGCTCCTAAGTTAAATTACTCTACTACGCCATCGCTAAAAGTGTATTGGGTTAGAGAATTTTCTTTTGCTTGAATACAGATATAATTTAGTTTAGTTTTTGCAAAAATCTGTCTTTTTACACTAGGTGCAACTCTAATTATATCTCCTGTTTTAATTAAAATTAGTTCATTATCTAACTTTATTTCCCCATTACCATCTAAGACAATATAAACTTCTTCATTTTCTTTATGATGATGAACAAAAGGCACATTAGTATTTGCTTCCATTGTGTTAATACTTATTTCACAAGATGTAAATCCTAAAGCTTCTTTTAAATCAATTCTTTGAATATTTTTAAATTCTCCTAGACTTTTTACACTAAATCCATTACTCATTTTGACTCCTTTTTAGTTTGATAACGAACTATTTTTGCATAAAAAGTTAAATATATTTTAATTTTTTATGTTATTTAGCATTTTTTCTAATAATTCTTCTAAAAACAACTCTTCTGCTTTTGAAAAGTTTTTAAGTAATTTTTCAAAAACTATATTTGATACTTCTTCAAATATTGGTTTTAAATCTAAAGTTTTTTGAGTTGCTTTTATTAAATACATTCTACTATCGTTACTACTTTGGCTTTTTGTGATATATCCATTTTGTTCTAATTTGTCTATTAAAGAGCTAATTGTAGCCTTGCTTCTATGTATTTTTTGTGCTATTTGAACCATACAATATTCTTTTTCATCAAATAATATATTTAAAATATCAGCGTGAGAAAAGGATAAATCAAATTCTACTCTTTTGCTAAGTTCTTTTAAAATCAATTCATTTGATAGTTCTTTTATTCTTCCCATTAAAAATAAGCTTGAGTTCATATTTTGTCCTTATAATTTTTTTTATTATATAAAAATATTAAAAAATTTATTGAATTTTTTAAAAAGTAAAAGATATTTTTGCTAAATTTAAAAAAAGGAGTAAAAATGTCTGATAAATTTTTAAAGAAATTTAGAATTTGTTTTGCTAGGAATACTAAAAGATTAATGTTAAATTACAAAAGAGAATTTAAAAGGCTTTATTTTAATTATTTTAAATTATTAAAACTTGCCAATATATTTGTAAAAACTATGAGATTTTCTTTAGTTTTAATAACTTTTGTTTCTGTAATAGCTTATACAAAATATTATTTATTTGAAGTTGGGTATTTGCCTAGATTTGATTTTAATTTATTACTTACATTTGGATATGTGTGTTTTGTTTATTCTATTTTTATTGGGATTATTCCTTATGTTATGATTGAATTTGTTGTGCTTTTAGCTTGTAAAAGAAAAAAGTCAAATAAATTTGGCTTTAAAATTCTTAATTTTTTGTATGAAAGAGTATTTTTATTATTTGTAATTATAGTAATTATCATAATTGAATTAGTATTTTTAAGTTTAGTTCAAATATATCAAAACGAAAATGTAACTTTTCCAACGATAAATCATTGCTTAAATGTTATGATGGCTATATTTATTACTTTATGTTTTTTTGCATATTTTTTTAAAAGATTTAGTTTGATTATAAAAATTATTTGGATAATTTGCTCTATTTGGTATTTTTTTAGTCTTGATATTAAAGTTGTTAAATTAGCCAATATTGGTGGGTTTAGAACTGATATTGTGGTTAGTAAAAATAGTTTATATATGAGTTATTTTATAAATTATAAAAAGCTAGATATTAATGATTGTGATATTAAAAAAGGAGAGAAAAATATCTGTAAATTAAGCGATGGAAATTATGTATTAAAAGATGTATTGATTTTATCTAGCTTAAGTGATGTTGTTTATATAGAGCTTAATTTAAATAATAAAGCCCAAACGCTAGACTTTAAACAAAGCGAAATAGAAATAATTAATAGGTTTTAAGTTTGTTATTAATTTTTATGGTGTAAATTTAATACGCATACATATTAATTTTTAAAGAAAGGTCTAGTATGAAAAGATTTGCAACGATTTTATTTTGTGCATTTAGTATTTTAGGTGCTAATTTATTAGCTAATGATGACACGCCTCCTAAGGAGCTTTTACAATTATTACACGACCATACTCCGCTAAAGCCTACTAAGGTTTTTGATGATGTTTATTGTCTTGGGACAAAAAGCGTTGTAGCATACGCAATAACAACTAGCGAAGGCATAATTTTAATTGATGCTATGTGGGATAATGATGATGCAAAAGTGATTGAAGATGGGTTAAAAGCTTATAATTTAGACCCAAAAGATGTAAAAATTGTCTTAATTACTCATGGACATGGCGATCATTATGGTGGGGCTAAGTATTTTCAAGATAAATATAATGCAAAAGTTATGATGAGTGCTATTGATAAGGATTTTATGTATTCATACAACGAAGGCCCAAATGACCCAAAATACCCTAAGCCAACGATTAATCATTTACTAAAAGATAAAGAAATAATAAAGCTCGGTAATAAAGAAATCAAAACTTTCTTAACCCCAGGGCATACCATAGGAACTACTTCAATTATCTTTGAAAGCTCGTTTAATGGTAAGAAATTTAATGTATTTTTATGGGGTGGAAATGGAATTTCAAAAGATAAAAATCTACAAATTGCTTATGATAAATCTTTAGATGAGTTTAAAAAAGAGCTTGATAAAAACAATGTAGTAGCAAAGCTAGAATCACATTTATTTAGAAATAATGGATATGAAAAATTAGAAAACATTTATAATAATAATTTCAAAACCCATCCATATATCATAGGAAAAGAAGGCATAGATGCTTGGTATAAAGAATACAAAGGACATATAAAAGCAAAATTAGATAACAATTAATAGTTAAAATAGCAGTTGCAAGGAGATAATATGAACATAGGTATTAAAATCTGTGCGACTGCTAGGATTATTTATCAGCATTTACATAAATCATTTTTAGACTTAGACATTACACCTGAACAATGGATAGTCTTAAATGCTTTATGTAAAAGCCCAAAAATCTCACAAAAAGAGCTTTCAGAACTTACCCAAAAAGACCAAAACACCATAAAAGCAATAGTTGATAAGCTTGTTGTAAAAGATTTAGTAATTAGAAAAACTAATCAAAATGATAAAAGAGCCTTTATTTTAAGTCCTACAAAAAAAGCCAAAGAATTAGCACTAATTTGCACCAAAATAGACAATATTATGTTAGATAAAATTCTAAGTGTTTTTAAAGATAAAAATGAGCTTGATTATTTTATAAATAAGCTAGATAATATACAAAAGATTATTGAAAATGAAAGAAATTAAAGAGATTTTGCTAAATATATTTTTATTAAATTTCATATAGATTTATCTAAAAAACTTTATTTTAAATTCCTAGCTTTAATAGGTATATTTTTTGTTTTTTTATATATTATTTGAATATGTTTTTCAAATTTTAAATATATCTTTTGTATTTATTTTTCTTTATATTCTAGGCATTAGCTTGGTTTATAGGGTTAAGAAAGTATATAAAAATATTTTATTGATTTTATTTTTATCTTATCCTTTTATAAATTATTATTTATTAAAAAGTGAAGCTTTATTTTTAGGGTTTAATTTTGTATTTTTATTGTTGTTTTTATTTATAATGATTTTGCAAATCTTAATACTAATATAAACACTAATACAAGTCAAAAATCTTTACTTATTAAGTTATTTATATTAGCTATTTTAATTCTTAATATGCTGATATATCAATCTTTTTTAAAATCTTATAATATTTTAATTTTAGATTTTTTAAGTGTTTTTGCATATTATAATTTTTATTTTTTATTATTATCTTTTATGATTATTACATATATATTTATAAAAAATTTATTAAAAACTATATAAATTTTTTTGAAGAAATTGATATAAAAAATTTTTTAGGTTAATGGCTAATTTTTCTTTTATATAGACAAATTATGTAATTATCATCTAAATCTTGCAAATCTCATTAACTAAGCCTTGTTAGACTGAAAACTCAAGGAGAAAATATGAAGATAAAAACGAGTTTTTTACCCGCTGTGTTTGTTCCAAGCATAGTATTTATTGTAATTTTAGTTTTACTAAGTATATTTTTACCAGAATTTACAAGTAGTATTTTAAATAATATTAAAACTTCAGTTTTTACTAATTTTTCTTGGTTTTTTATACTTAGTGTTAGTTTTTTTGTAGGATTTATGGTCTTATTAGCTTTATCTAAATTTGGAGATATAAAATTAGGTAAAGATGATGATGAGCCTAGTTTTAGCTTTTTTTCGTGGCTTTCTATGTTGTTTGCTACTGGAATGGGCGTTGGGCTTATGTATTTTGGTGTGGCTGAGCCTATAATTCATAAAAAATCATTAAATATAGATGATAAAGAAGCTTTAATTCATACTCTATTTCACTGGGGAATTCATCCTTGGGCTATTTATGGGGTTTGTGCTTTAGCTATGGCTTATTTTGGTTTTCGTTATAAAATGCCTTTAACTTTAAGAAGTGCTTTTTATCCTTTTTTAAAAGATAAAATTTACGGATTTTGGGGCAATGTTATTGATATTTTGGCATTAATTGTAACCGTTTTTGGAATTAGCACAACACTTGGATATTCTGCAAGTTCTTTAAATGCAGGACTTGTTAATATTGCTTGGCTTAGTGATATTTCATTTAGCGAACAAGCAATTATTATATTAATAGTTGTTAGTTTATCTACTATTTCAGCTATTAGTGGAGTTAATAAAGGGCTTAAAATATTAAGCGAGATTAATTTGCTTTTAGCGTTTTTACTAATG
The DNA here is from genome assembly GCF_020137685.1 of Campylobacter sp. RM9331. NCBI lineage: Bacteria > Pseudomonadati > Campylobacterota > Epsilonproteobacteria > Campylobacterales > Campylobacteraceae > Campylobacter > Campylobacter sp. RM9331. The sequence continues at coordinate 3,034 of NZ_JACGBA010000019.1, read as the reverse complement.
ATTTTTGTATTAGTTAGTGGTGATTTGGTTGAGCTATTATCTGATTTTAGTTCTAATTTAGGGCTATATTTTTCAAATATAGTTGAGCTTAGTTTTAAAACCTATACATATAATAAAGATTATATTAGCTGGTTTAATTCTTGGACTATTTTTTATTGGGCTTGGTGGCTTAGTTGGGCGCCTTTTGTTGGCTTTTTTATAGCAAAAATTTCTCGTGGTAGAACTATTAGAGAATTTATATTTGGAGTTTTGATTGTTCCTACTTCTTTTAATGTTTTATGGTTTAGTGTATTTGGAAATTCTGCTTTAAAATATAATGAAATTTTAAGTAATTTTTCTCAAAGTTCTGAAAAATTATTATTTGAGTTTTTAAATCTTTTACCATTTTCACAAATTAGCACTATTTTAGCTCTAGTAGTTTTAGTTTTATTTTTTATCACTTCTGCTGATAGTGGGATATTTGTTTTAAATTCTTTAGCAAGTGGCGGCAAAGAAAAACCTTATAAATGGCAAAGTATTTTATGGGGCATTAGTTTAATTGCTATTGCAATATCTTTATCATATTCTGGTGGTCTTGATACTATTTTAAGCGTTACTATGATAGTTGCACTTCCGTTTGCTTTAATGCTTGTAATTATGTGTGCATCACTACTTAAAGGCTTAATAGTTGATAGTAGATATTTTAATACAAGAGTTAGCAAGGCTAGTGTTTATTGGAGTGGAGATTTTTGGGAACAAAGGCTTGATTTAATTTTAAAACAATCTCAAATAAAAGATATGCAAGAGTTTTTAAACGAGCTTGTAAAACCTGCTATGCAAAAGATTTGTGATAAATTAAGCGAGCGTGGATTAAAAGCACTAATAAAAGAAGAAAAAAATAAAATTAGTTTAGTGATTAAAAAAGACTTATCAAAAGATTTTATTTACGGGGTAAAAATAGAAAAACACGAAGTAAATAAAACCTTATTAGATGATGAGAATTTGCCTAATTTATCAAAGGAATTTGAATATAGACCTATAACATTTTTTGGCGATGATAGACTAGGTTATGATATAAAATATTTAAATGAAAAAGAAATAATAGTAGATATTTTAAAGCATTATGAAAGGTATTTAAATCTTTTAGATGATAGCTCAAATGAAATATTTACAATGGGTTATAGAAAATAACTTTTACAGAATTTGAAATACTTATTTCAAATTCTTTTTTTAAAAATACTAAAGTGTTACTTTTTTTCACATTCTCGTAAAAAAATTATAATTTTTTTTGAATATACAAAAATAATTAATATTCCTTGATAAGATATTTCAAAATCATTTAAAAAAGGAGAAGTTATGAAGAGTTATCAAATGTATATTGATGGTGAGTTCGTACGCGAAAAAAGGGAAATGGCACCTGTTTATAATCCTGCTACAAAAGAGCAAGTTAGTGAATATCCACTAGGCACAAGAGATGATGCTAAAAGAGCGCTTGAAGCTGCAAAAAGAGCGGGTAGAGAATGGGAAGCACTTCCAGCAGTTGAACGCGCAAATTACCTTAAAAAAATCGCACAATTAATTCGTAGAGATAGAGTAAAACTAGCTGATATTTTACAAGAAGAGCAAGGCAAGGTTAGAGGTTTAGCTGAAGTTGAGATTGATTTTGCGGCTGATTATTTAGATTATATGGCAGGATTTGCAAGAACTTATGAAGGCGAAATTATTCAAAGTGATAGGGCAAATGAAAATATATTTTTATTTAGAACTGCAATTGGTGTTACGACAGGGATTTTACCTTGGAACTTCCCGTTTTTCTTAATAGTTAGAAAACTTGCACCTGCATTTGTAACAGGAAATACAATAGTAATTAAGCCAAGTAGCGAAACTCCAAACAACGCATTTGAATTTGCAAAATTAGCTCATGAAGCTGGAGTTCCTAAAGGAGTTTTCTCACTTGTTAGCGGAAAAGGAAGTGAGGTTGGAGATGAGCTAAGCTCAAACCCACTTATTGGAATGGTAAGCGTAACAGGTAGCGTAGAAGCTGGAGTTAGAGTTATGCAAGCAGCTGCAAAAAATGTTATAAAAGTAAATCTTGAGCTTGGTGGAAAAGCACCTGCAATAGTATGTAAAGATGCAAATATGGATTTAGTAATTCCTGCAATTAAAGCAAGTAGAATTTGTAATAACGGACAAGTTTGCAATTGTGCAGAACGCGTATATGTGCATAAATCAAGATATGATGAGTTTATTAATAAAATGGCTGATGAATTTAGCAAAATTACATTCGGAAATACTGCAAAAGGTAATTTTGATATGGGGCCACTTGTAAATGAAGCGGGTGTTAAAAATGCTGATGCAACGCTAAAACGCGCACTTGAGCAAGGTGCAAAATTAGAAGTTGGTGGTAAGATTACTGATACTAGTGGATATTTCTACCCAGCTACACTACTTAGCAATGCAGACCATAAGAGTGATATTATGCAAAAAGAAATCTTTGCGCCGATTTTACCAGTTACAAGTTTTGATACACTAGATGAAGCAATTGATATGGCAAATGATTGTGAATATGGACTTACAAGTAGTATTTATACAGAAAATCTAAACACAGCTATGAGAGCTTGCCGTGAGATTAAGTTTGGCGAAACTTATATCAATCGTGAGAATTTTGAAGCTATGCAAGGCTTTCACGCAGGATTTAGAAAAAGTGGCATAGGTGGTGCTGATGGTAAGCACGGACTTTATGAATACCTTGCAACTCATGTTGTTTATCTTGATTACAATACTAAATTCAACGGCTAAAAATAGGAGCTTTTTAGCTCCTAAAATTATAAAATATTTTAATTTTAATTCAAATATATTTTTTAAGTTTATTTTAAATTAAGAAATAAATGTTACATTTGTTATTTATTTGTTTAAACTAAATTTAAAGGAAAAACAATGACTTGCACCTATCAAGACTTAATTCATAAACCAATAAAACAACATTCAAACAATCATTCTTGCAATCACTCACACCATAATCACTCACAAGAACACCATAATCACTCCCACGAAG